>JAKUTA010000279.1 GCA_022447885.1 Candidatus Poseidoniales archaeon
GGTGAACTGAATCATTCGGGTGCCGGAGGCATTCCTTGGTCCCGCGCGTCCACAGCCGCGCTCGCGAGCAGCGAGTCAGCCACTTCGACAGGGGTCGAGCCGGGGTAGACCTCGAGTTTGATGCGCCCCTTGACGACATCGTCCGCTGCACCGGATGCTGATGGCGCGATGCGTCCGCTCACGAGGGCTGACAGATCCAGGCGCACGTGCAGCACGTTGTCCTCGTCGATGCGCTCAGCCAACTCTTCCTGCAACTCGCTGAGCAGGTCTTCCCCTAGGCGTGTGACGCCGGCTCGCGCCGCGCCGCGCTTGTCGAGGCGCACGCTGACGATGTGCATCGCCGAGCCGTGGAAGGAGCGCGTCTTCTCGACCGTCACCTGGCCGGGCGCGCCTGAGAGCCAGGCGAGCGCGGCGGAGATGCGCTCGATGTGAGACACTCCCGAGGCGAGCACTGTCCAACTCACGCTGTGCACGGGTAGTCCAGCCATGTGGAGCGGTCCTCGACCGTCTGTTCATGACCCTGCCGACGGCGCTGTTGGCAGTGGTGGGAAACTGCCCTCCTTCGGAGGGCGTCGTTGAAATAGTGGTGCAGGGTCGGCGGGCCGCTAGCGGGGTAGCCCCCGTGACTTTGGAGACGTGAACGCGATGGCGACCAAGGGTGCGACAGCTAGAGCAGCGGCTCGGAAGCAGAAGGACAAGTGGAAGTCCAAGCGATGGTACACCATCCGCGCACCAAGGACACTCTGGAACTTCCAGGTCATCGGTGAGACCCGCGGTGAGACGCCAGAGCACCTGATCGGGCGCATCTACGAACTCACACAACACGAGGCCGACGGCAACTTCTCCAGGATGCACGTCAAGCTCCGCTTCCGCGTCGTCGAGGTCGTCGCCAATGATGCCATCACCGAATTCATCGGACTGGAGATGATGAACGACCATGTGCGCAGGCAGGTACGCAGGTATCGGGGCAAGGTCGACGATGTCGTCGACTGCGTGACCTTGGACGGCTACTACGTGCGCATCAAGCCGATGCTGGTCACCAGCCGGCGGGTCAAGTCGAGCCAGAAGAACGAGATGCGCCGCCTGGCGCACGACATCCTGCTGCAGTTCTCCGCGCGCAGCACCTGGGTCGACGTGCAGAAGGCGATGCTCTCCGACGAGATGGAGGAGATGATCAAGGACGCCACCCGCGTCATCAATCCCTGTCGCGCCGTCATGGTGCGCAAGGTGCAGTTGCTCCAGAGCGGTGTCGTGCCCGATGATGGCATGACTCTCGAGGAGGTCATTGAAGACGAGGCGAGAAAGGTCGCCGAGGTGAAGGAGCGGCGTGCAGCGGCTCTGGTCGCCGCAGAGGAGGACGAGGAGGATGAGCGGACCCTCGACATCCTTGCAGCCGCCGAATCACTCGAAACGGTGTCTGGGGTGGAAGGCGAGGAAGCCGCCAAGGAAGAGCCAGCCGCCGAGGAAGCCGCCGAGCCGGCCGCAGAAGCCGAGCCGGCCGAGGATGACGCACCGACCGCAGCCCAGTTGAAGAAACTGAAGAAGGGCGAACTGGTTGAACTCGCAGAAGGCAAAGGAGTCGATTCCAGCGGCACCAAGGACGATATCATCGCACGTCTGCTCGCAGGGCAGGACCTCCCATCGGCTGCAGAACTGAAGAAACAAAAGAAGGCCGAACTCGTTGAACTCGCTGAACAGTGCGGATTCGATTCATCGGGCACCAAGGACGACATCATCGGGCGCCTGACAGGGTGAGGGGGCGGACCCATGCAGAGGGTGGTTGTGCTCTCGGGCACGGGAATGCTCGACCTCGCCAACGCCGCTTCTCTCGAAGGAACAGGATTCTCGCTCACGGGGACGGAGGAACTGACCCTTGAGACACCATGGGGTGAGGTTCCCACGAAGGTGGTCACATTGGCAGATGACTCAGGTGGAGAGCGCAGGCTGTTCTTCATTCACCGTCATCACCACCCGGAGGGATGGACTACCCCACCACACAATATCGAGCACCGTGCCAACGTCGCCGCCGCCCGCGCGACACAGCCCGACGCGCTCGTGAGCATCTGCTCAGTGGGAGCGATCGACCATGGATTCCCACCGGGAACGGTGGGACT
>JAKUTA010000028.1 GCA_022447885.1 Candidatus Poseidoniales archaeon
CACCCGGTGTGGTTGTGGCCACCCGGACCCCATTGGGTGACCGTGGATGGTTGAGCCTGGGTGGGGAGCACCATCGGTGTCCATGCGGCCAGCAACATCAGCGTCACCAGCAGCAGACTACGGATGTGGATAGCGTTCAAAGAACGCCTGTGCGAATATGCATCCATGCCCGTGACGCTTTTGCAATTGCTTATCAATAAAGTGGGTTGATGTATCCTACGGATACCTTGCGATTTTCTTGCCTTGGTAACCCTGTTTCGCTATTCTGGCGAAAGGGGAACGCACATATTGGAGGGGGTCGGCCGAATGGACGGAGCCGGTGACCACACCGATGAGCAAGGACGAGCAATTGCGCAAGGACTCACTCGCCTACCACGCATCCAACCCGCCGGGGAAGATGCGCACGGTACCGACCAAACCGCACGCCACCCAGAGGGACCTCTCGCTCGCTTACTCCCCGGGGGTCGCGTACCCCTGTCTGGAGATCGAGAAATGGCCGGAGAACGCCTACAAGTACACCGCCAAGGGAAACCTCGTAGCCGTCATCTCGAATGGTACCGCCGTGCTCGGCCTCGGGGACATCGGGGCGCTGGCCAGCAAGCCGGTGATGGAGGGGAAGGGACTGCTGTTCAAGGCGTTCGCCGACATCGATGTGTTCGACATCGAGCTCGATGCAAAGGATGTTGACTCGTTCGTCGAGACGGTGAAGAGAATCGCGCCCACCTTCGGTGGAATCAACCTGGAGGACATCGCCGCTCCGGAGTGCTTCGAGATCGAGCGCAGGCTGGTGGAGGAGTTGGACATCCCGGTGATGCACGATGACCAGCATGGGACCGCCATCATCTCGGGTGCGGCGCTGCTGAACGGGCTGGAGGTGGTTGAGAAGAACATCGAGGATGTGAAGGTGGTCGTCTCGGGCGCCGGAGCATCCGCGCTGTCATGTTCCGAGCACTGGCTGCTGCTGGGAGTGCGCCCGGAGAACATGCTGCTGGTCGACTCGAAGGGGATCATCACCGAGTCACGGCGTGACGACGAGGGGATCAACGAGTACAAGGCGCGCTTCGCGCGCGACGTCGACGACGGTAACCTCGCAGACGCGATGAAGGGGGCCGATGTGTTCCTCGGCCTGTCGGTGGGCGACATCGTGAGCGGCGACATGCTGCTTTCGATGGCGCCGCGCCCGCTCGTGTTCGCGCTCGCGAACCCCGACCCGGAGATCATGCCGGACGTGGCGAAGGCCGCCCGGCCGGATGCCATCGTCGCCAGCGGTCGCTCCGACTTCGCCAATCAGGTGAACAACGTGCTCGGCTTCCCGTACATCTTCCGCGGCGCGCTCGACTGCATGGCCAAGGGTATCACGGCCGGAATGAAGATGGCCGCCACCAAGGCGCTCGCGGCCCTCGCCAAGGAGCCGGTTCCCGACACCGTCTCACAGGCATATGGACTCGACAGCATCCAGTTCGGTAAGGAGTACATCATCCCCAAGCCGTTCGACCGGCGGGTGCTCGTGTGGGTGGCATCAGCGGTGGCGGAGGCTGCCGTGGCCGAGGGAATGGCGGGCATAGAGAGCAGCGAATTCAGCATCGAGGAATACCGTGAGGAACTGGAGTCACGACTCGGGCTCACCCACACCGTCATGCGCAGCGTGATCAACCGCGCCAAGGCGGATGTCAAGCGCATCGTCTTCCCTGAGGGTGACCACCCATCGGTCATCCGCGCCGCTCACGTGCTCATCCAGGAGGGCATCTGCGAGCCGATCCTCCTCGGTTATGAGGACCGCATCCAGCGCCGCAAGGAGGAGTTGGGGCTGGATTTCGAATGCGAGTGCATCGACATCCTGCAGGACCCGCGGCGCAAGGGCGTCTACATGGAGGAGTTGGCCGAGCGGCGGGCGCGCAAGGGTGTGACGCTGTACGATGCCGAGCGGCTGCTGAAGTCACGCATGTACTTCGGCGCGGCGATGGTGCAGAACGGAGATGCTGACGGCTTCGTCGGTGGGCTGAGCCGCGCCTACCCAGCCATCCTCAGGCCGTGCCTCGAGGTGATCGGCACCGACCCGAACGCTCACCGGTTGGTGGGGATGTACATGATGGCCATCAAGGGACGGCTGCTGTTCATCGGTGATGCGACCGTGAACATCTACCCGGACACGCGCACGCTGGCAGAGATCGCCGTGCAGACAGCGCGCGTGGCGCGTAGGTTCGGCGTGCTGCCGCGGGTCGCGATGCTCTCATTCTCCAACTTCGGCTCCAGTCGCGAGATGCGCTCGAACCGGGTCGAGGAGGCGGTCCTGCTCGCTCGCGAACTGGACCCGACTCTCATCATCGACGGGCCGATGCAGGCGGACACCGCGCTCGTTCCCGACATCCAGGAGAAATTCCCGTTCATGGAGTTCAGCGGCCCGGCGAACGTGCTCATCTGCCCTAACCTCGCAGCCGCGAACATATCCTACAAGCTGCTCGACCATCTAGGTGATGCGGAGATGACCGGCCCGATCCTCGAAGGGACTGCCAAGCCGGTGCAGGTGCTGCAGCAGGGCGACGGTATGCGCGACGTGGTCAACATGGCCGCCATCTGCGCGCTCGACGCCCAGCGGCACGCCCAAGAGACCCTCTGAGTCATTGGCTTCGTGCCCGCTCATCCGGACAGCACCTGCTGGCGGCGGTAATGCTTGATACCCGGCTGTGTGAGGGAGGGCCGGTGGTCCTCTGACGGATGGCGAGGATACTCTGAATCCCGATGATGAACTCCTGCTCCAGGGACTGTTCGTTCGCATCTGGCGTCACCTGAAGGTGCAGTCGGCCGACGACGAGCCGCTGACCAAGGCGACCACTCCCGACAAGCTGCTCAAACAACTCGATCTGGCGGTATCCCACCATGGGGTGGATGCGGATGCCCTTCTGCGCTTGATCGATGTCTATCTCGAAGAGGCGGTGCGCACGCGCAACCCCCGCTACCTACAGTCACTGTGGGGTGACACGACCATCCCCGGGCTCGCCGGGGACATGCTCGCCTCGCTGACGAACACCTCGATGCACACCTACGAGATCTCTCCGATGGCCACCCTGATCGAGCAGGAGATGGTACAGACGATGGCGCACATCGCCGGCTTCGACGTCGGTGAAGGAGTGTTCACCAGCGGTGGGTCCATCGGCAACCTCTACGGCTTGCTGTGCGCCCGCGACTGGAAACTTCCGGGAGTCCAGCACGACGGTCTGTCCGGCAGAACCCTGGTGGCGTTCGTCTCCGACGAATCACACTACTCGGTGAACATGGCCATCAACGTGCTCGGCATCGGTCTGGACCACCTGATATCCATCCCCTGCGACGCCGACGGAAAGATGGACGTCGCCGCCCTCTCTCAAGAGATCGACAACCAGAAACGAGCGGGGCGAATGCCATTCTGCGTAGTGGCCACCGCCGGCACGACCGTGCGCGGTGCGTTCGACCCGCTGCCCGAGATCGCCGAGGTGTGCGCGCGCGAATACCTCTGGCTGCACGTCGACGCCGCCTGGGGGGGTGCCGCGCTGCTCTCGCCGAAACACCGCTCCCTGCTGGCAGGCATCGACCTCGCTGACTCGCTCTGCTGGGATCCGCACAAACTGATGGGCATGCCGATCTCCTGCTCGGTGTTCCTGGCGCGCAAAGCCAACACGCTCGCCAAGGCATGCTCCCACGGCGATGAGGCGAACTACCTGTTCCATGAAGAGAACGCTGGGGTCGACCGAGGACGCATCAGCCTTCAGTGCGGTCGACGCGTCGATGCGCTGAAACTGTGGCTGGCGTGGAAGTCGCTCGGCCACTCAGGATGGCAGGAGCGGGTGGATCGCTGCATGGAAACAGCGGCGGAACTCGAGGCGAAGGTTCGCTCCCACGCACGCCTGGTGCTGATGTCCGAGAGGCAGTTCACCAACGTCTGCCTGCGCTACGAGCCGGCGGATTCCGACGGCGTGGACCTCGACGCGCTGAACTCCAGCATCCGCGAACGCATCTCCACAGAGGGGCGCTTCATGGTCACCAAGGCGGTGCTCGGCGGTCAGGTGATCATCCGGCCGGTGATCGCCAATCCCGATGTCGACGGAGCGATGCTCGACGAGTTGCTGACGGAGATCGTGCGGCACGGTGACGAACTGAGCGGTTCCTGATCAGCCGCGGTGGTAGGGTGAACCGCGCTCGATCTCGGACGCGCGGTAGAGTTGCTCGAGCAGCAGCACCGCCGCCAGTTCGTACGTCAGGGTGAGCGGGCCGAGTGAGAGCGTCTCGTGGGCGGCAGCAGCCTCGCGAGTGAAGCCCTCGACCGGACCCACCGCCAGGTGAACCGTGTCCGTGCCCAGCTTCCACTCCTTCCAGCGCTCGCACAGCCATTCAGTGGAGCCGGATTCGCCCTCCTCATCCAGCAGCAGCAACCTCCCGCCGCCTGCCTGACGACTGACTCGGTCGAGATACTCGTCATGGCTGAGCTTGCCTGCGTGCTGCACCAGCCGCACCCCGCGACCGGCCAGTCGCTCGGCGTACATCTCGATCAGGTCCGCGCAACCGCGCTCTCGCGCTCGGCCATGCGTGTGCACGACGATGCGGGCCATCGGTGGTTGCAGTGGGGGTTTGGGCATCAGGGTTGCGCGGCCGAAGTGAGGGCGAAGGCTCAAGGCGAGAGAGTGTCAGAAGGGAAGTGATGGGATGGTGGCCGTTCAAGCGCAGGACGCGCATCATCGCCAGCGACCCGCACATGCGCGGAACCCGGCTCTGGCTCCAGGAGCTCCAAGAGGGGTGTGAGCGGAACTTCGACAACCATGCCGAGGGACAGCGGATCGTGCGCCATCTGCAGGTAGAATGGACGGAAGCGCATGCTGAACAGGAGGTCAGCGACGAATTGCTCGAAGGGTTGGACCGCAGGGCATTCCGGCTGCTGCGCGCTGACGCCGATGCGTGGCTGCGCTGGCTCGACGACGAGGAATTCTGGAGTCCTGGCTGGCGCGGTGATGACGGCGAGCCGTCAGCCGACTGACCCATAGTGGGGTTCATTTCCTCTCCACGATGCCGGAAGGGCGAGGTGAGGATGTGCTCGGCTGGACGATGCTGTTCGCGCTCATCGGCGGCGCGCTGTTGTGGTACAGCAAACACCAGCCGTTTCCCGAGATCTCAGGACTGCACGGACGGGGGTGGCTGCTCATCGCCGGGTTGCTGCTCATCGGCGAGCAGGCCCCGACCCAGACGGCTGACCTGAGCGAGGTGAGCGCGCTGGTGGCCTGCGGACTTGGCGGAGTGGGCGTGCTCGCCGGCGTACGCCACATGTCGGTGACCCGGCGAGATGTCGTGGTGGCACCACTCTCGGGCCTGTTGCTCTGCTTCGGCGCCATCGCGATACTTGCATCCGGATGGCAGCAGTTCACTGGAGTGGAGCAGATCGGCGCGTTCTTGCTCGCCGCGTTGCTGATTCTCGGGGAGATCTACCTGTTCTTCCGCGGGATGATCGTCGGCACCACCGGGCGCATGTGGTCCGCGGCCGGCATGCGCCAACTCGAGCGGGGGCTGCTGCACGGCCCGCCGGGAGCGATCGCTTGCTTCGAACGCTCATGGGACGCTGAGAACGAATACATCGACGCGATGAGCCATGCGGCGCTGGTGCGCATTCACGCACACCTGAAGAATAGTGAACTGGAGCGAACCCACCGCGAGCGACTGGCTCGACTCGGTGGAGAGGAGGCGGTGGACGGCAGATGGCTCAAAGAGGTCGAGAAACGGCTCAGGAGACTCACACCGCCGAGCGATGAGTCGGAATGAACGGAACTACCAGATTCCGTAATACGGGGAATAATTGGGTATACCCCGTGGGGGTATCATGGGGGGATTCAAATAGTCTGCAAGCGGATTCACCATTGATGATAGTAATCAAGAATAAGGTCGGAAAGTCCGGTCTTTCCTTCTGCTGGACCCTTGTGATGGCCTGGCTCGGGGCCAATTTCCTCTCGCAGATCGTCTACATCATCAACTATGGGACACCTTACGACGGCACGGCGATGCTGCTGCAACTGGGCGGATGGTACTGGGTGGTCGTGCTGGTCGAGGTGCTGTTCTGGATCATGTTCGGCACGCTCATCCTGCAGAAGATCCGCTCGCGCGGTGATCAGCAGCCCACCGCCAGCACCGTCTGAACGGTCTTTCACCAGTTTTCTGTCCGCCCTGAACTTGATAGCCGCGGTGGGTGGAGCACTCTGTACGGGATTCTGCCATGGTTCGTATCACGAAGGTGCACACCGGCGTGGGTGATGGTGGAATGACCAGGCATCTGGATGGCACGGAGGTGGCGAAGAGCGATGTGCGCCTCGAACTCGTGGGCACCATCGACGAGCTGAACTGCGTGGTCGGCGTGGTTCGCATGGAACTCGACCGATTCTCGGATGTGGCCGCCGACGGCGGACACAGGGCGACCGTCGCCCGGGTCAGGCGCACCCTGCTACCTCGCATGGCGAGGCTGCAGCAGGAGTTGTTCGACCTCGGAGCGGAATGCTCCGCTCATCCCGAGCGCATACCCGAGGGCATGCGCGTGCTGCCTGAATCAGCCGCGGAGGAACTGCTCACCGAGATGGATGAATGGTTGGAGGAGGTCGAGCCGCTGTCCTCGTTCGTCCCGCCCACCGGTTCTCCCCCGGTGGCTCAGTTGCACATGGCGCGGGTGGTCACACGCAGGATGGAGCGGTGCCTCGCGGCATTGGTCGATGCGGAGGGGGAAGACGCTGTCAGGCCCTTCGCGCTCGCCTACGTCAATCGGTTGTCGGACTGGTTCTTCGTGCTCGCCCGCTGGGTGTGTGCCATCATCGGCGAGGCGGAGACGCTGTGGGAGCCGATCGGTCGGCGTGAACCGGAATGAGCCCTCACTCTCCCTCGAGCGCGGCGCGGGCAGCGGCCAGCACGTTACGTGAGTTGTCGAATGTCAACTGCTCAGCAGCCTCATCCCATGAGAGCCAGAGATGGCCGGTGTGTTCGTGAGAGAGTGTCACGACGACGACATCGGTCTCGGCGGCGTACCAGAACACCTGCTTGCGCACCTCCCTACCCTTGCGCGTGAACACATACTCGGTGCGCATCTCGAAGTCCGGCACCATGCGAACATCCTCGATGCCGGTCTCCTCACGCAACTCCCTGAGCGCAGTCTGCTGATACGAGCCGTCCGCCTCCTCATAATGGCCTTTGACGAAACCCCAGTGCCCCTGCGGATACTGCAGCAACAGCACACAGTCGTGATTCACCAGCACGAAGCCGCACGACGTCTCCATCGTGCTTCCAAGCCGCCCCGACCGTTATCAGTTCCGTGACAGCCCTGTCAGCGGTGACGCTACACCTATGCACGAAGTCAAGTCAGCCGCGGCTCGATGGCACCCCGCACCCTGCTCGACAGACTGGACATCAGGCGCATCATCGCCGACGGCGACCTCGATGGCCTCGTGGCTGCCGCAGTGCTGCGCATCGCATGGCCTGGAGCCGAGGTCATCCTGTCGCACCCGGCGGAGATCAGGAGCGGCTACCTCGACGAGCACATCGACCGCAACACCGCCGTGTGCGACCTCCCGTTCCATCCCGAATGCGGACTGTGGATCGACCATCACGCCACCAATGAGCCGACTGAAGAGCTCGTCGAGGCGCTTGAGGCAGAGGGAGGTCACGCCCACTGGCGGGATGAGGATTCGGCGGCGCGAGTCGCCTACGACCTGTTCCGCTCGCTGTTCGACCTCTCCTCGCTCGCACCTCTGATGCGCATGGTCGACCGCATCGACGGAGGCAAGATCACCGAGGAGGAGTTCTTCTCAGACGACCCTGTGCTCTGGTTGTCGCACACCGTCTCCGCGAGTGATGCGGAATACACGTTGGGTCTTCTGGATTGGCTGGTCGAGGGGCGCGCGCTCGAGAGCATCATGGCGGAGCCGGCGGTTCAGAAGCGAATCGAGCGAAAGCGACAGGAACGCGATGAGGTGCGCGGGTTGCTGGCTGAGAAGGGTGAGGTGGTCGACCGCCTGGCTGTGGTGCGGCTGCAGGAAACCGGCCATCGGACCAATGGATATCTGGTGACCGCGCACTTCGGAGACGCCTGCGATGCCTGCCTGATCATGCATGGTGAGCTCGACGGCGAACTGGGGGACCTCGACCGCTGGCCGCTGTCCGCCTCCTTCTACAGCAACTCCTTCCTCCACCCTGATGGAGGGGTGTTCGACCTCACCCAAATGGCCACCCTGTTCGACACAGATGGTGGAGGGCACGCTAACGCCTGCGGGTGCCGAGTGATGCCGATGCACGCTTCAGGTGAGCCCGCGAAGAGGTCGATCGAAGTCGCAGACGTGCAACGCAACCTCGACGGATGGATGGAAGTCTGGTCGAGTCGTGCTCAGCGCAGCAGTTGAAGCAGGTAAAGGAAGCCGAGGAAGGCGTGGAACAGCATCAGGATGATGATCACGTCACTGGCGCGACCATGTCTCTGGAGTTCGAGCGCGAACTTCTCACCGGCCTCCCGTTGGTCACGGACCATCTGCCCCTTGCGGCGCAGGAATGCGAACAGGCCGAGCGCGAGCGGGCCGAGGAAGCCGTGGTAATGGTTGGGAAGCAGCGCCCAGAAGAGAGTCTCGCCGGCTGAGAGCCCCCTGAACAGGCTGACCGCGAACCCGAGCAAGACCACTGCCACCGCCGCCTGGAACAGCCGCTCGCCGCGCTGCTCGTGCGCTGCGCGGGCCGCTAGACGCTCATCCCCGCGCAGTTCCAGACGCTGCTTGCGCCAACGGTGCTGGTCGTACATCAGGTAGATGACCGCGAGCGCAGCCAAAGGGTGCAGCAGCAGAATGAGCGCGTCCTGTGCACCTGCCACCATTCGCTCGCTGTAGGGTGGTCGCGCTCTTCAGGGTGTGGTAGCCCCCTCGCTCGGAGACGCCAACGCTGGATTCTTGTATGAATGACCGCGGGTGGATTCGGAGGTCCGCGGCTGACGAGCGAGAACCACTTCGCTGAATGCCTCGAAGAGGTGCTCGACACCGCTGGTGATGCCGCCCGCGCGCGCGGCCGCGCCGCCAAGCAGTCTGCCGCTTGGAGACTTCTGGCACCAGAGTGGAGGGGACTGCTCATCGCTCTCCTGAATGCAGGAGATGGGGGCAGCAGTGCAACGATCGTCACGGCTGGACGTCCGCCCGCCCGCGGGGGGCGCAGGGGGGGGATGCGCTCGCGGCGTGGGTGGAAACAGGCAGAGCAGGTGGAGCGACTGGAGCCCCCGAAGAGCCTCGTCTCCTCGACGCAGACGGACGCCTACCGCCTGACCGGCCTGCTGCTGCACCGACACAGGCAGGGCGAGGACTGGAACACGGAGTGGAACCGCAGCATCACCGAGTTGCGCGCTGCGTGCACCGGCACCGGCGTGCATCCGATCTGGCCGCGCCTGGGCCGCGAATTCGGTGAGGTGCTCGGAGAACTGGCACTGCTCGAAGCGGTCGAACCCGAAACCACCGCGCTGGACCCGGATTGGCTGCGTCTGGCGCGCATCGACCCACTCAATCCTGATGCGCTCTCCGAATTCATCTCCCCACCCATCCCCGCCGACCTGCCCGCGCGCATCGCCTCACCGTTGCAGGAGTTGCACTCCCAGATGCGCAAGCGAACGAAGCCACGCTGGCTGGCTGGGAAATTGAGCAGAGGGGCTGGAAAGGAGGTCCTGGCACAACGGTCAGGGGCTGCTGGTCTGCTCGCCGCGATGCTGGCAGCCGCAAGTGAGCAGGAGGAGGCGCTGGAGCGATTCATCGAACTCGGCGAGGAGTTGGAACTCTCCGAACTCGCGCACGACCACGCGCTGCTGCTGCGCATCCGCGCAGGCGATGCGGATGTCTGGGACTCCTGTCGCGGCATGACGGGCGACGATGGTCTATCCAGCGCCTGTCGAATGGCCGCATGGTCTACCGAACCGCCAGCGAGCATCGAACTCAGTGCTGAGGATATCGAAACGGGGCTCGCCGAACTGATGGCGGCTGACTGCGAACCAGATGACATGGTGGGATTGCGCTGGCGGCTGGTGCTGGCTCAGCGCGATGCTGGTGAATTCGCCTCAGCCATGGTGGAGGTGATTGAACTGGACATCGTTGAGGCGCTGCATGTGGACATCTGTCTCAGTCTGCTGGAATCCGACGACACGGGCACGCTGCTTGAACAGCTCGAGGATTCCATGAGCCATCTGCCCGTAGACTCCTTGCCCACGATCATCCGGCATCAGGGCTCTCCCGCAAGCCTCGCGTTGGCGGCGAGCGAGCAACTGCGCGCCGTCGACGAATCTCTCTGGTCGAGTGTCGCGGATGAACTTCTGGGACCGCTC
>JAKUTA010000280.1 GCA_022447885.1 Candidatus Poseidoniales archaeon
ACGTCCCAGACGCAAGGCGAAAGAGGCGGTCAGGGGGTCGCCTGCAATTCCGCGAATGTCGTAGGCCTTGAACACCGCACGGGTGGTTTCGGGGTCCAATTCTTCGGGCCAGGGCTGTGCGGACATCGGTTTCACCGCCTCGGCCGTGTGGGCGGGGGTGAAAAAGCAGGGAGGTCCGCCGGCAGGGGATTCCGGCTCAGCGGGAGCGGTCCAGCGCAGCACCAGCCACGATGTCCCCGGGAGGTCGATTAGCAGCATGATGAGCCACACCCACCACCATTGGGGGAAGAAGTGCCAGAGCGTGAAGTAGAGTGCGATCGCCAGCAGATCGACCCCGATCACCAGGAACAGCCGCAGCATCGGTCTCATGGAGATGGGAGCACCTTCTGGAGGGCCTGGCACCTCGCTCATCAGGTCACATCCAGATTGACCCCGACACATGTCACGTGCTGAGCACATCACTCATGGTTCGGGTCGATGGCCTGCACGACCACCTCGACCTTCGCTCCCGCTGGCAGGGCGGCGGCGGCGAACGCGGCGCGTGCAGGAGGAATCTCACTCTCTCCGATCCAATCTGCATATACCTCATTCATAGCCTGGAAATCATCGATGTCATCGAGTAGGACCTGCACGAACACGATGTCCTCCTTCGTGCACCCCGCAGCTGCGAGCAGGTCGTCCACCTTGGCGAGGCTCGCCTCGGTCTGGGAGGCGATGTCGTCACCGGCCTCGGGCGCGATCTGCCCTGCAAGCCAGACGATGCCGTGGGACTTCACTCCCGGGGAGTAGGGTCCGAACACCTCGCTGCCGGGAACTTCGATACGCTCCTTGTGCCCCATGCGCGCCCGACAGACGGCACCGGCCTTAGCCGTTCTCTTGACACGAGGGAGGAGCCTCGGCGGTGCATGGAGAGCGCTCCGTTGACCTGCTGGGTGCTCGATCATCCGGCGCACATGCAACTGTTCTCTCGCTGGATTCTCGCCGGGCGCGCCAACGACCTGCTCATCGTCACCAGGCGTCCTGAGACGGAGGCGTTGCTCGCTACCAAAGAGGGCCATCTGCCCGATCGCAAGGTGTTGCTGGTAAAGCGACCGGCCGGTCTCGGGCTGCTTCCTCTCGGCAGGGAACTGCGTGCTTGGAACAGGCTCCGCATGGTGCGTGCGCAGCTCAAGCAGCAGCGGCTGATCGGCTACCCGATCGAACGGGTGGTATCGAAGGGCGCACCGCTCGAACTGCTGGCGGCGAAGCGGGAGGGAGTCGGGTCCCGGTGGTACATCTCTGACTGCGAGCCCAATCATCTCGCCCACAGGTTGGCGCTGAATTCAGCCACAGATGTCGTGCTGCCATCATCGTGGCGCGTCGACCTCGACCGCGGCTTCCTCGCCGCCGTGCAGGAACGTTCCGACATCAGGTTGCACCGCCTCTCTGGGGAACTGCCCCATTGCTACCTCAGCGAGCCGCACCGGTCAGCGCGGGAGGAGGATTCTCTGCCGCGCATACTGTACAGGAAGTTGGTGGGCGGAGGCATCCATGACCGCGGCGAGCACATCAGCGCCGAGCCACTGCTCGCTGATCTGGGGATGCAGGTGCTGACGGTCGCCGAGAATGATCCCGTCAAGGACCCGTGGGGACTGCCCAGCATGCTGGCGGAATTCGACGGTGTGCTCTCCGAATCGGTCACGTTGGCACACGAGGCGATCGTACAAGGAGTGCCTGCGCTGCTCGTCTCCGCCGCCAAGCGCGGTGTGCTCGACTCCTATGCCGGCGGCAGCCTGCTGCATCAGTTGGACGTCCCGCCTCGTCGCGGAATGGAACTGACGGCAGTTGTTTCTGCATGGCGCGAGGCGGTCAACAACGGCATGCATTCGCCACAGACAGCTCCGCCTTGGAACTCCGCGGCAGCCGAACTCACCGCTCTCATCGGATGATGTGCGACGCCGAGCGCGAGTTCACAGGGAGTCGAGCAGTTCCTCGAGCATCTGACCATGGTCGCCGGCGAGTTCGACTCCGTCGACATCGACGAGGAGATGGAATTCAGCGGAGGCGTCATCGTCACCCGCCACCGGTGTGGCGTCATCGGGGATGGTGACTCGGTAGAGGAAGCAGAC
>JAKUTA010000281.1 GCA_022447885.1 Candidatus Poseidoniales archaeon
GTAATTCCCACCATTCGCTGACCACCACGTTGATCGGGGGGCTGGTCCCAGCGATCGGTATCGGTGTCGAGCGCACCAACGTGGGCGAAACCAACGAGGCGTTGGTGATGCCGTAGAACTCCTGGAAGTTGTTGTAGGGTGTGTAGGTGCAACCGGCGTTGGTGCAGTCCCAGTCGCCATCCATGTCCGGGTCCTCCATCGCATCCGCAGGGTCGGTGGCGTTGAACGTGTACCAGGTCCAGTTCATCAATGGCCGTTCGAGAAGCCCGTTGCCACCGTCATGCAGCGGGCGCATGACGATGCTGCCCATCACCATGTACTCCTCCCAGACCGTCTCGACCTGGGCCTCCGAGGACCAGTTGTCGTTCGATTCGTTCCAGCCCATCTTGTGCTCGTACCAGTCGGGCAGCATGTCCCAGTCAGTATCGTTGTCGAGCGCGTTGGTGCCGTACTTGAACACCTCTCGCCCGTCGAGCAGCGCCCAGTCCCTCTCGTAGCTGAGCGTGATGTTGTCGTCGCTCGGGTCACTGACGTGGGTGTAGGTGATGGCATCACCGTCGCTGTCATTCAGGTCGGGTCGAGTGCCGTTGTCGTACTCCATCCAGTTGGTGAAGAACAGCGGAGAGTTGCCCGCTGAGATCTGGTCGTCGATACCGCCCGGAGTGAACGCATGACCGCTCCATTCTCCTTGAGTTGCCACCCTGTCGCCGGAGGTGCGGTCGAACCAACCGTCGATGTCAGGGTCGTATTCGACGTCCAAGGGGTTCACAGGGTTGGTCGCCCAGCGCCAGTCGTCGACGGGGAACACGGTCTGGTAGGTTCCGTAGCAGAACTCCCAGCCATCGGGGATGCCGTCGGAGTCGGAGTCGGGGTGGGTCGGATCGGATATTCCGATGAGACTGAGATTGAAGTTGTCCGCATAAGCCGAGTTGATGCGATTCAGCCGGTTGGCGCTGGTGACGTCCTTGGCGGCGAACGTCTGCACCAGTTGGGCGCGCGCATCTCCCCAAGAGAGACCCTGCTCGTCCATGTAGGCGTTGATGGCGTCCTCGCCATAGTCGACGATGCCGAATCCAGGCGGGAAGGAGTAGCGCATCGACTCCTTGCCGTAGACCCGGGCTTCGTACTCGCGGAGGTTGGTGTAGCGCTCGTCAGGGGTTATCTGTCCGTCCTGATTGCAGTCATACGAGTCGTCGTCGCTGTCGGTGAACACATCGGTGATGGTGAGTGGGTTCATCGACCAGCGGTTTCCGTCGAGGTCCCACTCGGTGAACCAATACTCGTAGCCGTCGGACATGCCGTCGTCGTCGGTGTCATTGTTGGTCGGGTCGGTGATGCCGATCAGTGTCGAGAAGAACGGTTGGGCGATGCCCGTGCCTTCCCAATTCCAGTGTTGCTGTAGTGCGATGAACGCTCTTCCAGAACGCCCTTCGAGCATGTCCTCGATTCGTTCGGAGAAATTCGCCGACTCGAGCACGAGCGCCTCTTCCCACATCTTGGGTGCGTCCGGTGGTGCCAGACCGCCGTTGAGGGGATTCTCGTACGTCAGGTTCAGTTCCTGCAGGTCGGTCAGTGCGTCCTGGTCACCGTCCGCGCCTCCATCCCCTGCGACCAAGGGGTTGAGGGTCCAGTTGAGGAAGGACAGGTTCCACTCGGTGAACAGCAGCTCGATGCCGTCGAGCAGACCGTCGGCGTCACTGTCTCCATTGTTCGGGTCGCAGGTCGGCCCCGACAGATTGTACTGGTCTGAGGACATGAACGCGCCGAAGGAGGGGGTGCCCACGCCCTGCGCCCATGGCTGGAGTATGATCTGGTTGCCGCTCCTGAACGGGAACCATTGTGGAGAAGTCTGGTTGGCGTCTGTCTCCGACAAGTTGGCTGAGATGGAGTTGTACTCCTCCCAATTGGTCATGCCGTCGCCATCTGGGTCGTTGAAGCGATCGGACGAGTTCATCGGGTTGAGCATCCACTGCGAATCGAACGTGTCCCAGCGAGCGAACCACACCTCCCAGCCGTCGGGCATGCCATCCGTGTCGCTGTCGGCGGACAGGGGGTCGGATGCGCCCTCGTCGGTGAGGATGATGCCAGGAACGTTGT
>JAKUTA010000282.1 GCA_022447885.1 Candidatus Poseidoniales archaeon
TCTCGACGCTGCCGAAGAAGCCGCCGAGTGACTGGTTCACTCGCCGCCGCGGACCTGCTTCAGGGCATTCTCGATGGCTTCGGCGGTGATTCGACCCTCTGCACTGGCGAGTTCGACCACTCTGTTGACCTCGTCCTCGGTCGCACCCGCTGAGACAGCCATGTTGCGGGCGTGGAGCTTCATGTGCCCGGCCTGGATGCCGACGGTGGCCAGTGCGCGCAGCGCCCCTAGGTTCTGGGCCATGCCCGCCGCGGCGATCACCTTGGCGAGGTCGTCAGCGCTGCGCACACCCAGCAGGGCGATGTTCGTCTTGGCGGTGGGGTGGACTGTCACCGCGCCACCGACCAGACCGACTGCCATGGGCAGTTCGATGGAGCCGCGCAGGTTGCCGTCCGCATCCTTCTCCCAGTGGGTCAGCGACGTGTATGTGCGCTCGTGAGCGGCGTAGGAGTGGGCACCCGACTCGATGGCGCGCCAATCCTGCCCACAGGCGAGGGCGATGGCCGAGATGGCGTTCATGATGCCCTTGTTGTGCGTGGTGGCCCGGAAGGGGTCAGCCTTGGCGAAATGGTAGGCCTGGATGATGCCGTCGATCACCTTCCCACCCGCGTCAGCGTCATCTCCGGAGTCGGAGAGTTCTGCGGCGGTGAAGGTCGCGCTCACCCGTGCCAATCGGTGCACGGCCAGGTTGCTGATGATGCGCAGGATGACTGTCCCGCCGGTGATCGCCTCCACTCGTGGGGCGATCGTTTCCGCCATCGTGTTGACGGCGTTCGCACCCATCGCATCGCGGCAGTCGACGAGGATGTGCACGATGACCATCTGGCCCGATTCGGTGTCCAGCACGCGGGCTTCGATATCCTTGCATCCACCCCCGAATCGAACCAGAATCGGGTCCACTTCGTTGCACCTTTCCATGAGCTCATCCGCAGCGTCCAGGACGGCCTGTTTCGAGGCCTCTGGATCGGCACATTCGACCACCTGGATCTGGCCGATCATGATGGGGTCCGTGTTGTCGCTGGTGAACCCCCCTTTCGCGTGGCATCTCTTGGCCATGTTGGAGGCCGCAGCCACCACGCTCGGCTCCTCGAGAGCGAAGGGTACGAGGTAGTGTTCATCGTCGATGATGAAGTTGGTCGCCACCCCTACCGGCAGGGCCAGGGTTCCGACCACATTCTCGATGATCCTGTCCGCCGCGGACTCGCTCAACTCCCCCATCTGGGCCCACGCCTCGACCTGCTCATCTGACAGGCCTGCGAGATCCCGCAGGAGTTCGCGACGCTCGGAAACGCTGAGCCGGTAGAACCCCTTCAGACGGCTGTTCTCGACCGGCATGTGCGCACCTTGCGACAAGGCCAGCCGACCCGCCTCCTAAATCATTCGTGGCGGACGAAATCACACCGTGACAGGTGATTGGGAACTTGCAGGATACTCGGGTGCATCGAAGTGGATGATGCGTTAATAATCCGTTAATTGAAGTCGATTAACGGGTGCAACGGGGCAGGTCATGCGTTATTAACGCGTTAATTGTTTATATTTGCGCGCGTGTTTGTTTCAGAAACCGAGGGTATCAGGGGTTCGGCGCTTCGTTCAACGTATGCGAACGCGTCCCGAATTCGATGAAATACGCGTAAACATGTTAAGCAACTCGTGAGTTGCCGGCGATATGCAGACACAAGGCGGCAGAAGGCTCGATTTCCCACATATGAGTTCCAACCCATTCGACATCCGGCCGTTGGAGCGGAGCCAGCTGAAACTGCTGGTTGGGAGGAATGATCTGAAGGGCACCCTGTCACACCACCTGAGGTTCTATTCACCCCGGGTGATCTGTCTGGTGGGGGAGCGAGGCAGTGGGCGCACTTCACTGGCACAGACGTTGTCTTCGATCACCGAGCAATACTACTCCCCCCCCTTCTGGCCGAGCGGCGATGTGCCCACCCGATTCCTGGAGGAGATGTACTGCAGCCTGCTCGATGTTTTCGACGTTCCACCGGTCCGCGCAGCACTCGTTGAGAGGCTGGTCACCGAGTTGCAATCACGTACGGGGTACATGCCGATGATCACCTTCGATTTCC
>JAKUTA010000283.1 GCA_022447885.1 Candidatus Poseidoniales archaeon
GGGGCTTGACCCTGAGGAGTTGGCAGCGCGCACGAAGGCCGAGAAGGAGAAGCGCATCGCCTCCGAGCAGGAGGCGAAGAAGTCCGCGAAGGACGCTGCCGAGAAGAAGGCGGAGAAGGCGAAGGCGAAGGCGAAGGCGAAGGCGAAGCCGAAGAAGTCGTCCGCCAAGGGTGCGGCCAACGAAGACGACCTCTTCTGACACCGCTCGCGAACACGAGCAGTGTGGTCCGGAACATTCCTGACCGAGAGACGGCTTGCGTGATTGCGCGCGTTAATCGGTCGCGCTGCCCTGTACGCCTCCCGAACGCTGAAAGGGTCATCGTCTGAGAGACGCGCGGATGGAAGAAGGCGAGCAGCGACCGAGGTACACCACCTTGGAGCGTCCTAGGTGGGTGAATGACATCGCGATGCTGTCACTCACGTTGGTGTCACTGACCATCATCGTCTATGACACGGAGACATCGCTGTTGTCCACCAATCCCGGGCGCTGGAAACTGCTCTCGTTCATCGACCTGCTGCTGATCGCCTACTTCGTCGCGGATCTCGCCGAGGACCACACGAGGTGCCTTGACAGAACTTACTGGTGGCGGCGCAACGGCATCCTGATTCTGGCACTCTTCCCCTTGTTCGCCACCGCCATCCCCGGCTTCGGTTGGGCCGGGATGCTGCGCTTCATCCGACTCGTCCCGGCGTTCATGGCGATCATGCGCCTGCTGAATGTCTCCGGTGGAGAGGAGATATCCGTTCAACGCCAGGTTCAGCACCTGTTCACCATCGTCTTCATCCTCATCATCTCGGGGGGTGTTCTCGCCCTGATGTTCGAGACCCAGTACACGGACGAATGCACTGCGGACCCGAGGTGTGCAGAGGGCCAGATGATCGAGACGGTGGAGGACGCGATCTGGTGGTCCATCGAAACTGCCACCACCGTCGGCTATGGCGAGTTCGCGCCGAAGTCCATCGGTGCGAGAGCGGTCGCCACCGTGCTGTTGTTCGTGGGCATCGGGTTGGTCGCCACATTGGCGGCGTCGCTGTCGCAGCTGTTCTATTCCGCCGCACATCGCAATGACAGCAACGGTGGCAGGGGCGGGGAGAGGCTGATCGGACAGTTGGAGATGGTCACCGAACTGCGTGACAAGGGCATGCTCACCAGCGATGAGTTCGATGCGGCCAAACGAATGTTGTTCAGGACCGATACCTCGGATGGCCCTGCAGACAGCCTGCCGCGTGCGCTCTCCCGGGCGAAGGAGATTCGCGGTCAGGATCGCAGTCAGCACCGCTCGCGGGCGCTGCAGGCCCGCAAGGCACTCGAGGAGGTCGCCTCCGACTTCGATCCCGAGTGAGGTTGGCGCTACCCCGGATTTCAAAGCGAGCGCTGTTGCTCGGCGTGCCGATGAGCGGACCTTCCCCGGCCGGTGGCAGCCCCGACTCGGTTGGTGACATGGCGCGCGTGGGCGTCGTCACAGTCAGTGACAGGGCCAGTTCGGGCGAGTATGCCGACCTCTCCGGACCGGAGGTGCTGGCATTCCTGGAGGAAGCGCTCGATTCCGAATGGCAGGCCGAAGTGCGCGTGGTGCCGGACGAGCGAACCCTGGTGGAACAGACGTTGATCGAACTGGTCGACGACATCGGCTGCTGTCTGGTGATCACCACCGGCGGGACCGGCCCCGCACCGCGCGACATCACACCCGATGCCACCGCCGCTGTGTGCGACCGCATCCTGCCCGGCTTCGGCGAGCAGATGCGCGCCATCTCGCTCAGGCATGTGCCGACCGCCATCCTGTCACGCCAGATCGGCGGAACCCGTGGAAGTTGCTTGATCCTGAACCTGCCCGGTGCTCCGAAGGCGATTCGTGAGACGATTGACGAGGTGTTCCCAGCAGTGCCCTACTGCATCGATCTCGTCGGCGGACCATACATCGAGACGACCGACGGTCCTTGGTCCGCCTTCCGCCCGAAACATGCGCGCAGGTGAGGTTTCAGCGCTCGTTGGATTGAAGAGAGAGGTGCGGGTCGGCGTGAGCCATGGGGAAGCTGAAGAGTGGAGATTTCGAGGCGACCAGGGCGCCGGATG
>JAKUTA010000284.1 GCA_022447885.1 Candidatus Poseidoniales archaeon
CAGACCTGAGCGCGAACAGTGACAGGAGGGTACCTGCCTCCATCCCGAGTTCCAACCGGTCGCAGCAGCGCAGACCCATGTCACCACCGAGATGGATCGAGATGTCGAGTTCGTCAGGCGCGTCGGCCAGCGCCCCCCAGACGGCTAGCTGGTGGTCGGCCCGTCCTCCGGCGGCGGCGGCGATGGTCACTCTCGTCCTGCCGATGTGGTTCATGTGCGCCATCGCCTTGGCTAGGTCACTGCTCTCCTGGCTCGGCAGTTCGACCACCTCACAACCGCCAGCCTCCGCCCAATTTCGGTCATCATCACTGACTGAATCGAGATCCCCGAGCAACAGGTCTGGCACCACCTTGAGAGCGCGGAAGTGCGCCAGTCCTCCATCCACGGCCACCGCCAGGCCACCTTGCAGGAGTTCCAGAAGATGGTCCTCATCCGTCAGTTCTCCGGCTGCCACCAGCACCGCCCTGCGCTCGTCCATCACTAGAACGCGGACCGCCACTATGCCAAGACTCTTGCCTCGCTGGCCGCGGCGCGTCGGCCGGGAACACTTTTGATGGTCAGAGTTTTGCTCGGCCCCATGGGGGCCGAATGTGACCGGTTTCCCAGCGTTCGTTGCGCCTTGCTGCTGATGCTGCTGATGCTGTTCGCCTCGCTGTCACCACTCGCTGGCATGGCACAGGTGGATGATGCTTCATCGACCGTCCTCCCCCCGGCCGCTGTTCGAGCTGACAGCGTCTCGTTCAACACTGGCCACGGAGAGCAACTCGCCGGAGATGAATTCGTCATCAATGCGACCGACTGGACGGTCGAAGCGCGCCGTGGACTCGATGATTGGATTGTCAGGTCGGTCACCCTCTCAGCGTCATCGGTCGGCCATCTCGACCTGGCCCGGGATGACCGAGGCAGGGCGCGTGGCTGCGCACACGTCCCAGGTCAGGGACTGATGTCGGTCAAACTCGAGTTCGGTGGTGGTGCCCCCACCATCAGCACCGTGGAGGCGGGCAGCGGAACTCTAGGGGGAGCATGCTCGATCGCCATCGACGAACGTGAATCTGTGCACATCGCCTACGTCGACGAGAACCAGCATCTCAGCATCGCTCGTGAGACCTACGACTACCAATGGCACGTGCGCACCATCGAGGACAGCATCACCGTGACGGACCCCGTCAAGTTGCTGCTGCGCTCCAAACCAGGTCCACTGAACGGAGCGGAGATCATCCTCTACCGCGATGCGACCGCGCACACGCTGCACATGTCCGACTTCACCACCACATACTGGCAGCACTCGCAGTTGCTCCCCGGGCAGACCATCGGCGCCGACTTCGATGCCTACCTGGACTCCGACGACAACATCCACCTGCTCTACGTGGACACCGCCACCAACGAGTTGCGCACCGCTTGGTGGAACTCCAGTGGTGGCCCATATGAGACGGTGGTCGACTCGGGAGCGGGCATCGGTTCCGCCCTCTCCTTTCAGCCGGACGCGACCACCGGCACGGAGCAGTTCTCCTTCTCCACCGGGAGCAGTTCACTGCGCATCGTGCGCGACCTGACGGGACAGGAAGACGGGCGTCTCGACCCGGCGCCCACGGAACTGACCACCGGCAACAGGGACAACGAGTATGCGAAACAGGCGTTCAACAACGTCGACCTCAACTGTGACGGAATCTCAGACATGGTCGTATCCGAGCCGGCCGCGAACGGAGCGGCCGGAGAGGTGCACATCTGGTACGGCTCGACGGCGGGAATCTCGAGCACCCCATCGGTGACCCTCGGGGGAACTGCGAGCGGTGACCGCTTCGGGCACAGCACGGTACCTGCTGGGGACGTGAACGGTGACGGATGTGACGATCTGGCCGTCGGTGCACCCGGACAGTTGAACACGAACAGCATCACAAGTGGCGTGGTACACGTCTTCCACGGCAAGGCAGGGGGATTGGAATCTTCAGCCAGCTGGACGGCTGAGGGAAGTGCGACGGGAGACAAGTTCGGGGGCACGGTCGCCAGCGCGGGTGATGTCAACAACGACGGGTATGACGATTTGCTCGTGGCGGCGACGGGCTGGACTAACG
>JAKUTA010000285.1 GCA_022447885.1 Candidatus Poseidoniales archaeon
TGTAGAATTCCTGCGATTGCTGGCCGGAACTCACCAGATGCGTACCGCGTTCGAAGGGGCGGGCGTGCGAGCTGGTGACAGGCGAGCCTGGCTGGTGCGGCTGCCAGAAGAGGAGGAGGAGATCGGCGGACTACCCTCCAGCGACCTCAATGGAATGGCAGAGCGGGCTGACAGGCTGTTCGGTTGGCTGGGTGGGGAACTCCTACCGGAACGACCTCTGCCGACCGCCGAGGGAATCGTGCGCCTGGGAATCGATGCTGACGGGCTGCCCTTCGAGCAGTGGGAGGATGTCTGCCTGGGTCACATCGCCGTGGCCGACCTCAGCGGCTGATGGACAGACTCATAGAGGGGCGTTCAGACCCGTGGACGGGAACAATATGGGCAGATTCCATGGATTCCGCGCCTGCGTGACGTGCAACATCCCGTGCACGCCACTGAACTTCGTGGATCTCGAGCGCAAGCGCTACTGCCTCGCATGCTTCACCGAGATGAGCAATCCCGAACATCCGGAACTCGAAGAGATTCGCAAGAAGTGCGAGGATGCGGTCTCGGAGTGGAAGTGCATCAAGTGGGATCGTTCCGAATACAAGCTCCCCAGCGGGCCTCTGCCCGCCCGCGGCCACAAGTGAACTCAGTCGCGGATTCCGTCGCCTGTCACCATGAACACGGCTTCGCCTTCGGGCAGGTTCGGGCTGTCGACCAGCCTGCAGATCCTGCGCCCGCCCTTACCTGACTTGCGCAGGTAGAGTCTGAACGTGCTCGCGTGACCGACGATGTGACCGCCGATCGGCTTGGTCGGGTCACCCCACATCGCATCGGGCTTGGAATGGACCTGGTTGGTGACCAGTACCAGCGCGTTGTTGATGTCGGCCAACTGCTTGAGTTCCTTCAGGTGCTTGTTCAACTTCTGCTGCCGGGGCGCCAGGTTGGCTCGCCCGATGTATTCGGCGCGGAAGTGGCTGGTGAGCGAATCTACGATGACGAGCTTGACATCGATGTTCCTTGACATCCGCTTGATCTCATCGACCAGCAGCATCTGATGCGGAGAGTTGTAGGCACGGGCGACATGGATGCGCTCCAGCACCATCTCTGGGTCTAGCCCTGCTGCGCGCGCCATCTGGGTGATGCGCTCGGGACGGAAGGTGTCCTCCGTGTCGATGTAGAACACCTCGCCGCCTAATCCTCCTTCCTCGATGGGCAGGACGGTGTTCACAGCCAACTGGTGACCGATCTGAGTTTTTCCGGAACCGAACTCGCCGTAGACCTCGCAGATGGCCTGTGTCTCGAATCCGCCGCCGAGAAGCTCATCGAGATTGCTGGAACTGCAGGTGAGTTTCTGGACCTGTCGGCGTCGCTCCAACAGAGCGCCGCCACTGAGGAATCCGCCGATGTTGGCGAGTTTCTTGGCACCCGCGATGATCTTGGTGGCCACCGCCTCGCCGAGTTCCGCTGAATCAGCGAGTTCTACAGGTGTCATCACAGCAATCGACAACAGGTCCTCGTAGCCCGCCTCGCGGAGTTTCTCCGCCGTCGCAGGGCCGACTCCCGGAAGATCGTCGACCGTCGCTTCCGGCTCTTCGGGCACGTTGATGACGATCTCCTCCTCTTCCGGCTCCGGCTCCGGCTCGGTAACTACTGGTTCTGTCTCAATCTCTTCATCATTCTTCTTCGCTTTCTTCGCTGCCATGTTCAATGTCTCCTGTGGCTCTTGACCGATGTCCGTTCAGCAACGGGGGTATTTGAACAACAGACTAGGGGTCACCTGAGAGTTGAAAGTGAACGGTAAACTGAACAAGGCCGCGTGCCTCGTTCTTCACTTTCACCCTGACGCGACATCCTCGGCAGGTGTCTCTAGATGGTCGTAGATGATGTGCACGTCCGAATAGGTCTCGATGTTGTCCCCGTCGACACCGATCTCCAGTCTCCAGCCACCGGACTCTGGATTGGTGCGGAAGAACTCGTAGTCACCCTCATCGCCGTCGGCGACCTCCGCGGTCTGTGAATCGACCTCGGCATCCTCCCCGTCATGCACCGTCCAGGTCACTGTCGACGACCCACTGAATG
>JAKUTA010000286.1 GCA_022447885.1 Candidatus Poseidoniales archaeon
TTGAGTGCAACGGTCCGCTCAAACCCGCCAGCGCGACAGCGCTTCGGATTCCAGATCGTCCAGTCTGCCTGGAATCACGAGACAGTGCATCCTGCCACCTGAGACAGACGCGATCCGGTCGAGAGCGCCGTGGATGATGCGCTGGTCAGAGCCGCCAACATCGCTGCACAGGACCCCAGTCCAGTCTTCCAGCCCCACATCCAGTTCTACTGCCATTCGCAGGAGGACGTCGACGGCGGCCTCGGGGCTCATCGGGGTCTGTTCTTCCACACCCATCCCTGTCGGGTCGAGATCGAGCAGCACCAGCGTGTGCAACCCACGGTCGCGGTTGGCGATGATGAACTCGAGCGGAGAAGTGGGAACTACCTCTCCATGCGGATAGGGCAGCGTGACCTGCCGGCCGAACCTGTATGACTGCAGCCCCACCGCTCCGGTGACGACGGTGGTGATCGACAGGCCATGCACGACATCGCATGCGATTCCAGCGGCGTGGCAGCGGAGCTGCAGGTCGACGTGCGTGGTTGCCTGCAGGGGGTCGCCGACGACGAGCAGCGCCACGGAGGACTCGGCAGCGAGTCGCAGCAGTTCCTCGGGGTCCTCCACATCCGGGCGCATCAGGCGAGTCCATGGCCCGACCAGTTCGGCGAGTTCCTGCTCCTGGTCCGCGGGGAGCGATGCCGTGTAGCCCTCGAGGAAGCGGTGTTCGCAGGCGCGGGCGGCGGAGATCGCCGCCTGTGTCATCTGCGACAGGTCACCGGGCCCCAGTCCCACCAACCACAGCCCCGTAGACATCAACACACATCCCGAGCCGTCAGCGTCAAGCGCAGCACACTGCTCCATTCGAGTCAGATGCGTCACTTGAGCGTGCCGAAGCGTCAGACTCAGAGCATGTTCCTGCAGTTGGCGGAGCGTGGTTGGCTGGCGCCGCGCGCTCGTGTGCTCGAGGCTGGCGAAGAGCGCCTGTTGCCGCTGTCGGAGGAAGCACCAGCCCCACTACCAGCCCCATTCGAAGGTCTTGAGGAAGTGGATGCGGAGCAGCCGGCACCCTTCCCTAGACGCTGGCTGGAGCGCCTTCCGCAATGGGTTTCTGAAGAGGAGATCAAGGCTAACGAAGGGTACTGGCCGAATGCCCAGGAACCACTGGGAGACCTGCTGCTTTTCAAATTGGAAAAAGAAATTCAGCAATATGCGCAGGAGATCGCCTTGGCGAAGCTCGCGCACCATCGAGGAGTGCGTGCCGCCTTCTGGGACAGGGGGGTCGAAGGTGAGTTCCGCGTGCGCAATCTGGAACCGCTGGCCGCCCGCCATGATGGAGAGGTGATCGGCCGAGTCGAACTCGACAGCCTGGAGCCGGATGTGAGAACCGAACTGCTGTCGACGCGTAGTCGCGTGCGCGAGCATGGAGTGGACATCGACATCGATCCTGGAACCGCATTCTTCTCGCATCGACTGCAGACTGAGCGCTTCCGCACGGTTGACAGCGCGCTGGCGCTCAAGGAGAGGCTCGGCAGACCGATTGCAGTGGCTGACCCCTACTGCGGCGTCGGTCCGGCGCTCGCTCACATGTTGGCGCACACGGACCTGATAGGCGACCTGCTCGCCAGCGACCTCAACCCCAAGGCGGTGGAACTGCTGCTCGTGAATCTCGCCCGTAAGGGCGTGACCGACCTACCCGACCGACCAGAGCCGCTCTCTGAGGTCAGTCCCGGCCGCTTCGTGGGCATCGCTGATGCGCTCACGCTGGCTGACGATCCTGCACTCGCCGGCCGCTTCGACCTGCTGCTGATCAATCTGCCCCACGACACGCTCCACCATCTGCCGCACCTGCTGCCCTTGCTCAGGCGGCGCAGTACCAGCCTCGTGCGCGGTTGGGTGGTGGCGGCCGAGGACGACATGGATGAGATCAATGCGGAACTGATGGAAGTGCTGAGGCCGCTGGCGCAGGGAGCGCCGCCGCCCATCCTTGAACTGCGGCGACCGTACAATGTCACCGAGTGGCTCTGCCGCTTCGAGGCGTGGCTCGAATTCTCCACCTGAATCC
>JAKUTA010000287.1 GCA_022447885.1 Candidatus Poseidoniales archaeon
ATCCCGAGATAGTAGTAGCCCGGATTGATTCCTGTCGGCATCTGAACGCTGTACTGGGTCCCTGAGTAGTAGTATCCGGGAGTTATGCTGCTTCTGCTGAATTCATCGACGAAGATGTCGTTGGTCGTGATGGTGCGGTCAGTCGACAGGTAGAGTTCCCAGTAGAATGAGCCGGTGTAGTCGTGGCCGTCGTTTTCGATTCGGTAGGTCACCGAGATGGTGTCGCCCATCACCGCCGATGACGAGGAGGTGCCGACGTCGTCAGCCACAATGTCAGGCAGATCGTCCTCGATGGTCACCTGGCTGCAGGTGTAGTCGTTGTTGTTCTCGTCCTGCTCATCCACGTCGTCGCGCTCATCGACGATGTAGCCCCAGTAGTAGGTCCCGGGATTCAGTGAACTAGGAATGCGATTACTCGTGCTGAGGGAATCCGAAGAGTAACTTCCACCGGATATGCTCGATTTGTACTGGTCGCTGCCGACCTGGGTGTCGCTGGAGGTGATGGTGCTGTCCGTGCTGAGGTACATCGCCCAATAGAAGGTCCCAGATGATGCGATGTAGTTGCCACCAGGGTCGTTCTCGATGCTGATCTGAATCGTCGAGTCGAGATAGTCACCAACCACTCCCGTGTTCGGAGCGCTGCATGTCCTTCCGGTGAGGTCGGGCTGCTCGTCGATGGTTACTCGCCCGCTGTCGTAGTCGTCATTGTTGCTCTCGTCGCTCTCACTGACCCGCGAGGTGATGTCGGCCAAGGCGCCGACGTAGTAGCGTCCTCCGGTGATGGTCGTCGGGATGGTGACAGTCTTGTAGAAGGTCGAGGTGGTGCTTCCAGCGCTCATTGACGATTTGTAATAGGAGTCCAACTCGATGTCGTTGGTCGTGATGGTGGTGTCCGTCGAGAGGTAGATCCCCCAGTAGAACGTCCCAGTTGAATCGTCTCCCTGGTTCTCGATGCGCACGCTCACGCTCTCGGTTTCGCCGGCTTCCGAACTCGTCCAAGTCGTCGAGATGTAGTCGATGATCAGGTCCGGTGCGGTCCTGCCGCCGGCGAACTCAGGTTCGACCTTCTGCTGCACAGCCGCCAAGTCTGTAGGAACGGAGTCCGCCTGGAGCATCGAGATGGCGCACAGAATGGCGAAGAGCGCTCCGAGGAGCGCTGCGTGACGCGTGCGAGGCATGGAACCCACCTTGTGGGTTCACCATTGCCGCCGGACATGAAGATTCTCCCTGTCCTGAATCACGTCGTGGTGAAGGAACGCGTCGCATCCATCCAAGTGCGACCGTTCCCGTTGTCGACATAGATGCGCCAGTGATAGATTGTGCTGCTGGAGAGTCCCGCCAAGGAGTGAACGGACGAGCCCACGCTGAGATTAGACCCGATGCTCGAGCAGCTGTCCCATGACGCGCTGTTGCTTCCGCCGTCACTCGTACCCCAGCAGACGTTCCAGGTGGTGTTGGTGCCGTTGTCGTGAATCTCCCAGTCCAAGGTGGCCGAGTCGGACGAGATGTTCACCTCGGTGGCGTTGCGGATGACCGGGTCGTACTCGTGCACCCATCCCCTGAGCGGATCGGTGGTCCAGACGGGCAGGTGGTCGAGCGCGTTCTCTGTGGCCTCAGTCACCGGGAAGCCCCACGCCTTGTGGAATTCCGACATGTTGTAGCCGGTGGCGAACGAGATCTGCTTCACCCATTCGTTGAACTCGGCATCGCTGCCGCTCGGTGGGTTGCTCATGTTGTAGTAGACGCTGAGCGCGGCGGTGATCGGCTCCCAGCCGAACTCCTCCTGCACCTGCAGGTAGGTCTCGAGCGCGGTCCAGACGCTCCATTGGCTGATCTGCGAGCCGCCGTTGAAATAGCTCTCAGTTCTACTGATTCTCGATTGAGTGCCCAAGGCTCCGTGGCCTTGACCAAGGTCCACTCCGACCAGGTCGGTCATCAGTTTCACTGAGTAGAGGTTGCAGGTCGTCTCGGGCGTTCCCGGTAACGTCGACGGCATCCACTGGTGATTGTGCCCCAATTCGTGACACATCCCCCAATCCC
>JAKUTA010000288.1 GCA_022447885.1 Candidatus Poseidoniales archaeon
CGATTTCCCGCGGAGCGTGGGCGTGTCACCCTCCGGGGGCGCGCCCTGCGGAGGCGGGCGCCAGGTGCGGGTCGAGCACGGGGGCTCGGACCTGCAGGTGAGCTGCGCGACTTCCGAAGGCGAGGTGAAGCTCGTCACCACCATCGGAGAACTTCTGCCGCACGCCTTCCGCTGGCAGCGGGACTGAGAATCTCATTCCGAGAAGCAGTAACTGACCTCTTGGAAGTCAGCGCGCAGCGAGTGGACATCTGGTTTGACTGAGGCTGGATCCTCGTCAGCGATGAGCACGCGTGCGAACAGGCGCGCAACCTCCTCCATCTCACCAGTGCCCATGCCGTGCCGGGTGAGCTCCTGCACCCCGAGCCTCAGGCCCGAGGGCGTCATCGCCTTCGTGTCACCTGGTAGCATGTTCATGTTCGTGATGATGCCCGCATCCTCCAATTGCTGGGCTGCCCTCGTACCCGCTCCCGAATCTGGCTCACCATGACAGGTGAGAATCTGATGGCTGGCGGTGTAACCGCGGCGCTCAGCGGACACCTCGAAGCCCTCCGCCGCCATCGCCGCCCCGAACGCCTGAGCATTCGCCACAGTATCCCGGGCGTACGCCTCACCGAACTCCTGGAACTCGGTCATGGCGACCACTTTGCCGGCGACATGGTGCAGATGGTAGGACGAGCAGACACCGGGGAAGATGGCGCTGTTGAGCCGGCGGTGGAATTTCGGGTCATCCGAATCCGAGAGCAGGAAGCCACCTTGTGGGCCGGGGAAGGTCTTGTGCGATGACCCGGTCATCATGTCAGCACCCTCGCGCAGCGGGTCCTGGAACTGGCCACCGGCGATGAGGCCGAGCACGTGAGCCCCGTCGTACATCACCTTGGCACCGACCTCGTGGGCCACCTCGGACAATTCCTCCAAGGGAGTGGGGAACAGGAACACCGACTGGCCGAACAGGCACATCTGCGGTTTCTCGTCGCGAATCATCTTCGCCGCGGCGTCGATGTCAGGCTCCATCCGCTCGACATCCCACGGGTAGGTCACCAACTCCAGACCCCTCACTCCGACCGCGCCCATGCGTGCGTGCGAGATGTGCCCGCCATCCGCCGTCGACACGGCGCTGATCTTGTCGCCGGGCTGGGTGAGCGCCTTCAGCGCGGCCATGTTGGAAACGGTTCCCGAGGTGCTCTGGATGTTGGCGAATTCGCAATTGAAGATCTGTTTCGCCAATTGGATTCCGAGAGACTCGATGTCGTCGAAATCTTCGCATCCCTGGTAATATCTCTTGCCGGGGAGACCCTCGGCGTAGCGGCCGTGCAGGTCCGAGTCAACCACGCGGCGCACCAGCGGGCTGAGCACGTTCTCGCTGGCGATCATCGGCAGCCCGTTGCCGTAGAGCGACCCGCTGGCGTCTGTCGCATCGAGCACTGACTGTGCGAGTCGACGGTTCTCGGAGGTCACGCGCTGGGTGCTGTCAGCGGCCGCCCATCAACCCTGCGCGAGCAATCTCCCCCAGCCAGTTGCCGGCCACACCCCATAATCATCAGACCCGCTCATGTTCTGCTGCCGTTTCCAGCACCCTGCCAGTCCGCGCCATAGCTGTACCTCGGGCATGCTTGAATTACTAGCCCTGCATCACCTGAACAGCGTGAGTCAGGGAGTGAGTGGCATGACGGAACTGCTTGAAGACGGTGATGGAGCATACCCCGTCAAGGAGGAGATGTCCAATGCCATCACATCGGTAATAGGTGCGCTGCTGGCGATAGTCGGACTGTACTTCCTGGTGACCAGAGCGACATCGACGGGTGATGTCACGAAGATCGTCACCTGCACCATCTTCGGCCTCAGCCTGCTCATCGCGTACACCGCTTCGGCGCTCTATCACGGGTTGACGAATGAACGCTGGAAGGCGAGGATGAGGTTAGTCGACCAACTGACGATCTACCTGCTCATCGCGGGAACCTACACCCCATTCGTGTTGGTCACCCTGAGCGGG
>JAKUTA010000289.1 GCA_022447885.1 Candidatus Poseidoniales archaeon
ACGACTCGGCGCGGGTCTGCCGCGACATGGCCGCCTTCATGGAGAAGGTCGCTCCACTCGTCAATCGAGGTGATGAATGATGGCTCAACATCCTCGCTCGTCAGTAGCGCCCGGCCGCCCCGGCTCAGGCGTCTACCCCACGACCCCGCTCGGGGAGGTGCACGAGGGAATCGCCACGGGCAGGGATGTCGAATGGGAGCCGTTGGTCGATTTTCGGCGCAACGAGGTGTCGGAGAACACGATTCACGGAGCGGTCGCGTGGGCGCACGGGCGTGATGTGTTCCACTCGTTCGGGGGAAACGTGCTCTGCTACGGTCGCAGCATGATGAAGCCGCTGCTGATGAAGACCTTCGTCGACGAGCTGGCCGACGAACTCTCCTGGGAGCAGAAGGCGATCGCCTGCTCGTCGCACAACGGGGACACCGAACACGTCTCCACCGCGCAGAGCATCCTCACCGAATCAGAATGGGGACTCATGCAATGTCCACTCGATGTTCCGCTGATTCAGTTCGGTCGTCAGGTGCGTCGCCCTCGCCGCTGGTTCCACACCTGCTCGGGTGAGCACGCGGCCATCCTCAAAGCCCTCAGGAAGATGGGCATCAACCGTGCCGGCTACACCCTGCCGCAATCCGACTGGTTCCCGCTCTACCTCGACGTGCTGCGCCGCTTCCTCGTCAATCCTGACTGGGAGCCGGTGCGCGTCAGCAAGGACGGCTGCGGGCTGCCGACCGTCAGCAACACGGTGAACGAACTCGCCATCCTGTTCGCAGGGCTCGTCGCCACCAAGGACCAGGATTGGATCTGGGAGGCGATGCAGCGCCATCCCGACCTCGTCGGCGGCTTCAACCGACTCGATTCGACCATCCTCAAGGCCGGTGATGGGACCGTCCTCGCCAAGGAGGGCGCCGACGGTCTGCTCGGACTCTCGATCGTCCATCCCGATTACCCGAACGGACTCGGGATCGTGATCAAGATCGCCCACGGCTGGAATTCACAGGCGACGTGGTACGTCGCACGCGCGGTGCTCGGCGTGCTGGGGGTGGAACTGCGGAATCCCTACCCCCTCCACCGGCAGAAGGCGTTCATCGTGCCCGGGGTGGTGCCCGAGGACCGGCTGGAGAAGCTGGAGCAGGTCGTGACGTGGGACGAGTGGGACCCGGACAGCGACCGCTGGTACTACGACTGGCAGCAGTATTCCTCCAAGATGAGCAAGGAGAGCCCACACCAAGGGGAGGGTCTGCATGAGTGACGACGCCCCCGAACTGCTGAACTTCATCGACGGCGATTTCCACCCATCCGCCAGCGACCACTGGATCGACGACCTCGCACCCGCCACAGGACGCCTCATCGCCAGGATCCCCTGCTCGGACTCCACCGACATCGACACCGCCGTCGCCGCCGCCAGTTCCGCCTTGCCCGAGTGGGCTGCCTTGTCACACGAGGAGCGCGCGGTGTGGCTCGACAAGATCGCCGACGCACTCGAGGAGCGTGCCGAGGACATCGCTGAGTTGGAATCCCTGGACACCGGCAAGCCGATCTCGCTCGCTCGCGATGTCGATGCGAAGCGCAGTGTGAGCAACTTCCGCTTCTTCGCCGAGCAAGTCAAGGAAATCACTGCCGAGACCTTCGAGATGCGCGATGCGACCAACCATGTCGTCTACAAGCCGGGCGGAGTCGCCGCGCTCATCACCCCATGGAACCTGCCGCTCTACCTGCTCTCATGGAAGGTCGCCCCGGCGCTCGGCATGGGCAACACCGTCGTCTGCAAACCAAGCGAACTGACTCCGCTCACCGCCAACCTGCTCGCCGAGGTCATCGCCGAGACCGGCCTTCCCGATTGTGTGTTCAACCTCGTGCACGGCAATGGTGAGCACGCAGGCGCACCGCTCGTCGCCCACGACGACGTGCGCCTCATCTCGTTCACCGGCGGCACCGATACTGGAGCCCGGGTCGCCGCCAGCGCGGCAGCCGGATTCAAGAAGCTCTCA
>JAKUTA010000029.1 GCA_022447885.1 Candidatus Poseidoniales archaeon
TAAAATTGTTTCACGGGGAAGCAAAGGGTTCCGGTAAAACACCCATTGACTCGGAATCGTTGAGTCAATGGGCTTTCAGTGGGTCGAGTCAAACGCTACCGTTCCACTCAAAATGAGTTGAAGGGGTTCCTCAAGGGTGAGGACTACCCGATGATGAAGCGCTGTGTATCCTCGTCCCAGTCGAGCGGGTGGTAGCCCATCAGATGCTTGGTGTGCCGCATCTTCACCACCGAAAGTTTGCGATTGACCTCATCTCCACTGCGCTCCATGGTGACGTGGATGACACCGTCCGAGAGGTAGTCCTCGATACCGAACTCTCCGAACTGGTTCTTCATCTCCCCCATCATCTCACAGATGATCATCCCGGTCAGACCCATCCTGCGGATCGCCTCGAAGAAGCGGAACACCTCGTCCCGGGGATTCTCCATCTTGGTGAGCGTGAAGAACGCTCCGAGGCTGTCGAACACCACCACCTCGAAGCCGATGCTGTCGCGGTAGTTGGCGAGTTGCTTGATCAACTGCCCCATCCAATCGACGTTCTGGGTCACCCCCTGGGCGTCGAGTTGCACCCGCAGGTCAGCGAGGTCGATGATGGCGATGTGGCTGCGCACCCGCGCATCGTCCACGTCCATCCCCATGCCCTTCATGTGAGAGGCCAGGCTCTCCTTGCCCTGCTCCATGGTGACGTAGATTCCTGAAGCCCTTCCCTCGAGCACGGCGTGGTAAAGTGAGGCGAAGCCGATGGTCGACTTCATCGTCCCCGAGACGCCGGCGATGAGCACGATGTGACCCTTGGGGATGCCCCCCTGCATGTTCTCGTCCAGACCGGTGATGTAGGTCGGGATGCGGTCGAGGGACAGGGCCATCAGTTGGTCACCGGGGCGACGACGGAGAACCGCATCATAAACGCGACCCTCCTCCCGTTCTCGTGAACGATTCATCTGAGGGTTCGGTCAGCGTGCGACTCGCATCCGCTTCTGAGCGGCGCCACCTGTGGCTGGAGAAGCGGCTACGAGAGCGTGAATTGACCCTCACCGCGGCACCCCTGCTCGCTGCTGAAGAGGAACAGGTGACCGGTGTGGAGGTGCGCGAACAGGTCGGGGCAACCCTCGCCGGCAAGCTCGAAGCGGCGCGTATGGAACTGCGGCTGGCCGAGCACGCCGGTCATGAACTGCCCGACGCCGTGCTGGTCGCCGACACTCTGGTCGAGGACCCGGACGACACCCACCAATCCCTCGGGCAGCCGGATGGACGGGAACAGGCGGCGGGGATGCTGCTGCGGCTTTCCGGGCGGCGCCATCTCGTCTGGTCAGGGACGACCCTGCTGACGCGCGACGCTGCGGACTGGGTCAGTCAATCGTGGATCGAGTCGGCGACGGTGGAGGTCGACGAGTTGTCCGCGGAAGTTCTGCTGGAACTACTCGACTCGGAATCATGGAAGGGCAAGGCCGGCGCCTACGACCTCGCTGGCATGATGGCCGCGCACGCTCGTCTTGTCTCCGGTGACGAGGTGTGCGTGCTCGGCTTCGCGCTGTCCGCGGTGGAGCGGTTGGAGGCGTGGCTCGACAGCGGCGGCGGGTGAAAATTGACGTACTCAGCGGGCGCGGGCGAGACAGGTGAGTGGGGCGATGGGCGAGACGGAAGCGGCGATATCCGTGCGCGGGCTCGTACGCGGCTACGGTTCGCTGCGAGTTCTCGATGGTCTGGAGATGACCGTTGCCACGGGCAGCATCTACGGTCTGCTCGGCCCTTCCGGATGCGGCAAGACGACGCTGCTGAAGGTGGTGCTCGGCCGACTCATCCCTGAGGCTGGCGAGGTCAGTGTGCTCGGTGCCCCCCCTGGAGAGAAGGGCTCACCAGTTCCCGGTTCGGCCGTCGGCTACAGCCCGCAGGAGATCGCCCTCTACGAGGACCTCACGATCGCCGAGAGCATGCGCTTCCACGGCCGCCTGCATGGCATGCCCATCGAGCGTATCAGGGAACGTCAGGCGTGGCTCATCGATTTCCTCGACCTGCCCGAATCCTCGCGCCAGGTCGGCAAGTTGTCGGGTGGCCAGAGGCGGCGGGTCAGTCTCGCGGTGGCGCTGCTGCACGAGCCGGAACTGCTGCTGCTCGATGAGCCTACGGTGGGGGTCGACCCGGAGTTGCGCGCCCGCCTGTGGGAGCATCTGCGCACCATCGCCGAGGGGGGAGTGTCGGTGGTCGTGACCACCCACTACATCGACGAGGCGGGAAAGGCGGACCGCGTCGGAATGATGCGCAACGGAGTCCTGCTCGCCGAGGATTCACCGAGTGCCGTGATGGCCGCACAACAGGCCGACTCGCTCGAGGAGGCCTTCCTGTCACTGTGCAGCCGTGACACCTTGGTGGTGACCCAGTGAGCCTCATCAATTTCACCCGCGTCGGCGCCATCGCCGGCCGCAAGTTCGCCAGCTTGCGGCGCGACAAGCGCATGGTCGGCTTCATCATCATCATGCCCGCCATCCAGATCCTGCTGTTCGGTATCGCGCTCGGTGGCACTCCGACCGGGCTCGATGTGGCGGTCATCGACGAGGGTCCCGCCCAACTCAGCACGTCGGTCCTCGCTGAACTCAACCAGTCCGAGCCGTTGGTGCTGCACTACGATGAGGCGAGTGTGGAATCAGCGCGCTCCGGGGTTCAGGAGGGTCAGTACTGGGCGGTGATCCACATCAGGCAGGACGGGACCATCGAATTGCATCTGGACAACTCGAACCAGCAGATCTCACAGACGATCATCATCGAGGTGCGTGATGCGCTCACCGCGGTGGCGGAGGAGTCAGGAGCGCAGCTTCCTGTGGAGATCGCCGAGCCGATCTACGGTGATGCGGCGCCTGCGTTCATCGATTTCCTGGCACCGGGAATCATGACGATGGTCTGCTTCATGTTCAGTCTCATCCTGACCACGATGGCGTTCGTGGGGGAGCGCTACGACGGGACGCTCGACCGCGTGTTCGCCGCCGGAACCAGTCCCATGGAGGTTCTGCTCGGTCACTTGGCCGCCTTCTCCACCATCCTCGTCGGCCAGGTCACCGTGGTCATTCTCATCGCCGTGTACGGCTTCGACATCCCGGTCAACGGCTCACCCCTGCTGCTGTTCGCCGTGGGCATCTTCCTCGGTCTCGCCGCCATGTGCATGGGCCTGTTAGTCTCCAGCAAAGCGAAATCTGAATTCCAGGCGATGCAGCTCAACATGCCGATCATGTTCCCGGTGATGCTGCTCTCGGGCATCCTCTGGCCCGTCGAGGCGCTGCCCACCTTCATCCAGCCACTCTCGTGGGCGCTGCCGTCCACTTGGACCGCCGAGGCGTTCCGCTCGATCATGGTGCGCGGCTGGGGAATGAGTCACTCCGAGGTGTGGATCGCGTTCGTGTTCAACCTCGCCTTCGCCGCCTTCGCGCTGCTGCTCGCTGCCCGTTCCCTCAAGGCCCGAGAGTGAATCATTCTGATTCAGAGACGCCGATGCCGTACGGGTCCTCTTCATCGACCTCGAGGTCCCTGTCACCGTAGAACATCGGGATGCGTTGCCAATCGGTGTACCCGAATACCGCGTCCTTGACCATCCACAACAGGTAATCGAGGAACCCGAATGCGAGGAAGACCACGGTCAAGCGCTTCACCAGTTCGATTCGAGGCAACTCACCTCCTCCAGAGGCGGAATCGACGAACAGGTAGACGATTCCAGCCATGGCGATGAACATCGAGACGATGTTGGGCCACGGGGTCTTGCGCTCCTTGACCGACTTGTGTCTGTGGTCATCATGCAACCAGTCTCCAGCCGCCCAGATCGCCTGGGTGGCCACTCCTAGCATGAGCAGGAAGCGGGAATAGAACATTCCAGTGTCGTTCTCCATGAACGCCCCCTCGTAGATCCCCACGACGATCGTGACCAACAGCAAGGAGTGAGCCGACAGCATCTGGGTGCTGTGCGGTTCCCCGTCCCTCACCTTCTTCCAGAGACGGTCCGGTCGAGCGATGAGGAATATCCAGACGAGCGGTAACGAGAACGATGCGTTCACCCTGTCCTCGGAGATCTGTCCGGTCTCGTTGGCGAACACGAGTGCGATGTGCAGGATGCAGAGAGCGATGAACACCTTGAACGCCAGATGGGTTCGCTCTGGATCCATCAGTTCCCAGTTGCAGCGCCCGTGGAAGTGGCCGAAGATGACTGCGAAGGCCATCATGCCCCAGAATGAGTCGATCAACACCGTCCAGTAGAGTTCGAAGAAGACGTCGGAATCAGCGAACAACCAGGCGAGAATGGTCATCATGCCGATGACCGGCAGCCCGAATCCCGGTCCGTAGGACCACGGTCCTATCTTGTCCAGGCTGCTCGATCGTGTGCGGAAGAATCGGAACGTCAGCGGCCCGGCCATGATCAGTGAGGTTCCCAGCAGGGTCACTCCCATCAGTCCCAACTGTCTGAACAGTTCTGCATCACCGGAGACGATGCCGATGAACATCAGGGCCTGTCCAGCGATGTTCAGGGCGGCCACCATGCTGATCAGGGACTGGTCGAACGGGGCCGTCTTGAAATTCAGTGGAGTGATGTCGAAGCCGATGCCCTGGACGATGGCCATCATCCACCCGACTCCGGCCATGATTCCGATGGCGAGCATGGGCAGGTTCGAACTCGACAGGGCTGAACCACCAGGGGAGATGTCGCTGACCAGACTGGAATCGACGAACAGCAGCCAGTAGAGGCTGACCGCGAACAGTATCTGCGTGACCGCCGCAGCGAGGAACAGGTCGACGTAGGAGCCAGCCGCCCACGTGTATGAAGGTCCTGTCTCACGCTGCTCCATGAACCCGCCCGGATGCCCTTCGGATTTAACGAGGTGTGCGAATCACGATCAAAATGAGTGTTGAAACAGTAATTATGCAGTTTTCTGTGATTTTCTGTCATACCCCTTCCTGAAGCCATCCCCAGGTCCGCTCGAGCCCCGATCTGAGGTCGACCGTCGGCTTCCACCCCAAGGCCGATTCCGCGGCTGACACATCCGCTGTCCGTCGCACACTGTCCCCTGGATGACCTTTGACTGACACGATCTCAGAGGAGGAGCCGCTCACCTCGAGTACGAGTTCGGCGAGTTCACGGATCGTGACCTCTTCGGCCGAACTGATGTTGAAACTCGCCCCGGAGAGCCTGCTTTCGTCCAATCCCTCGTCGAGTTCGCTGGCGGCGACCAACGCCTCGACTACGTCCCCGACGTAGGTGAACGAGCGGCTCTGCGAGCCATCACCGTGCAGCGTGATCGGGCGCTCCTTCAGGCACTGGGTGAGGAAGATGGAGACCACCTGACCGTAGTCATCACCGGGGAGGCGGGGACCATAGGCGTTGAACGGTCGCACGATGCGCGCATCCAGACCTTGGTCACGGATTCCGTGTTGGACGAGGACCTCACCGAGGTACTTGCTCGCTCCGTAGGAGTGGCGCTGGTGCTGCCGTGCGCTGGGGAACACGCTGTCGCTGTCCTCCTGAAGCGGCATCTGGGGTTGTTCCCCGAACGCTTCGGGACTCGAGGTGAACACGAGGCGCGCCCCTCTGCTGATGGCGAAATCAGTCGCCGCTCTGGTGCCATCGATGTTCACGCGGATCACCAGGTCAGGGCGTTCTTGGAACCAGCGAGTCCCATTGATGGCTGCGAGATGGAGGATCACATCCACCCCTCCGAGTTGCTGTTCCGCCGACTCGAGCACCTTGAGTTCGGTGCAGTCGCCTCGAGCCACGAAGAAATCAGGCATTCCGCGGCAGCCGTCGAGATTCACCCGCTTGCCGCGGAAGAAGTCGTCGAGCGAGCAGACTCGATGACCGCGGGCGAGCAGCGCTTCACACACATGACTGCCGAGAAAGCCAGCCCCGCCGGTCACCATCACCCGCATGCGCGAGCGCACGCGGCCACCGTGTAAGGGGTTTCATCCGCCGGCTCCACTGCGCAGATCGGTGTTTCTCCACTACCTCGTGTGCAGATCCTCACTCTGGAGCACGCTGGACCGTCTGCAGGGTCACCGCGCCATCCTCCAACCATAGGTCGACTTCGTCACCGCTGTTCACCCCGAGGCACGGGTCCTCCGTGAAGCCGTGCGCGTACGGGATTCCGAGCAGAGAGCAGGCGGGCAGCGTCAACGGACAGACATCGCTGTTGACTACCGCCAGCGGACCGCGCCCGGAGTAGAACAGGCCCATGAGCACGTACGGGGCGACGGTGGAACCTGAGCCCTTGGGGTAGATCAGGATCCTTCCTTCGACTGACTGGCCATCCAGTGGATGCCCGGGATGTTCGATGACGCCCGTCTCACGGTTGACGTAGCCCAGCCAGGTGATCGGCACATCTGTCACCAGGGCGAGGCCATTGATTCGCCAGGAGTCCTGACTCGGCAGTGACAGCCCGGTGAACGTGGCGATGTCTTCGCGGTGGGTTTTGCTGCTCGGTCGGGTGGCTGACTTGCCTTCCTCCAGAGTGGGTCTGGGCCCGCGCGCCAGTTCGGGGTCGAATGCATGGGCGATGCAGACCTCCATACGCGCCACAGAGGTGGGCATTCGGTTCAGGCCGCTGGTCAGGTAGTGCTCCGCTTTCATCGAGTTCGTGAGCAGGTGGTTGAACCGCCGACGGTTGTAGGGGGTGACCTCCGGGCAGGTGTCAATGAGTACCAACGCACCAGCCTCTTCGAGGAGTTCTGTCGTCCCTTCCGCCTCGGCCTGAGCGTGGTTGTGTCTGCTGGTGAACACCCACAGCCGCTGGTCGGGGATCTTCTGCCCTAGTTCCATTCGCGTCCGTACCGACGCCGCGGCTGAGCGTACCTCCCCAAGGCTCGCCTGAGGGCAGCCGATGACCACCAGGTCGACCGTGCCTTGGGGTGCCAGGTCGTCGTAGATCCATTCGAGTTCGTCTGCATCGAAATTGATCCTGCCTTGGATGCGCGTATCGGCGGAATCCGGGTCGAACCCCTCGGGAGCTTCGCTGACGCCGTCCACCCACAGCATCGGGCAGCCGTGGTTGGCGGCGGCTGAGGTCAACGCCTTGCGCTCATCGAATGACAAGCGCCCACCACACGCCTCCAGGAGCCCACGGATCCAGGGCATCGGTCCGAACGGAAGGTTCCAGCCCGGCCGTACCTGCTTCCCGATCCAGTCCCCGAGCAGCGACAGGTCGCACGGATCCTCGAACGTGCCGTTGACGTCGACGACGATGTTCGGCCAGCGGTTGGCGTCGATGAGCAGGCCCCATACCGGTGCGTATCCAGTGATCGCGCTCCCCAGGGCTGACAAGCCAGACTCTCGGTTGGTGTGCAGTCCGGTCCACGAGTTGGAGAAGCAGACGGCGTTGCTCTCCGCCCACGCCGCGCAGCCGTCGTCGAGTTCCAACTCCGTGTCGTAAGGCGTGCACGAGAGCGTGGCCGAGATTCCGAGTTGTTCGTAGGCGCGGATGATCTCGAACTGATGTTCGAGGAACCCCTCATCAGCGATTCCCATGGCGGCGAACTGGTCGGCGTCACAACCAGCCGAGTTGAGCGTGGTCGGTACGGTCACGCGACCATCCGGGTCGCTGGAGATGTCTGCGAGGAACTGCCTGAGCCCATTGCCACCGGTCAGCACGCTGACGCCGGCCACATGGGCGTGGTCGATCTCGACGAAACCGACCGCCTCGGCCGTGCTGGCGAGGTCCAGGACCAATCTGGCCGCCTTCTGCCGCGTCACCCCCTGCTCTCCATCGAGCATGGCGATGAGTGCCTGCGGGATATCCATCGCGCCCTGCTCGGCCACCACCGGCAATCAACCTAACCGCCGCGGCCGTTGATGTCCGAATGGAATCCCGTCAGTCATGGTGCGAGTGGTCGGCAGCGAGCGGCTGGCGCCATCCTTGGCCGAAGGCGCGGTTGGAGACTCTCGGAGCGGGAGCCATCTGCCAGCGCTTGTGCTCGTTCGCGTGGAGCGTGGCAAGGATGTCCTTGACCAGTCTCGGGTCGTGACCGTCGGCAGCGATCGCGTCGACTCCCATACCGTGCTCGATGTGCGCCTCGAGGATGGCGTCGAGGATGTCGTACGGCGGCAGCGAATCCTGGTCCGTCTGGTCAGGGGCCAGTTCCGCGCTCGGTGCCTTGGAGAGGGTGCTGTCGGTGATCGGAGGTGTCTCACCGAAGCGTTCAGCCTCTGAGTTCAGCGCCTTCGCCACCTCGTAGACCTCGGTCTTGTAGAGGTCTCCCAGCGGCGCGAAACCACCGACCATGTCGCCGTACAGGGTGCAGTAACCCATCGCCAGTTCCGACTTGTTGCCGGTCGCCAGCGCCATCGACCCGCGGGCGTTCGCCAACGCCATCACCAGCATGCCTCGGAGCCGCGCCTGCACGTTCTCCCGCGCCACTGGGTCACCAGCATCGAGTTCCTCGGCCAGTCCCTTCTCAGTCAGTGCGTGCAACTCCTTGATCGAGTGCTCCTGAAGTTCGATTCCCAAGGCTTCCGCCGTCGCTTCTGCATCAGCCAGCGAGTGTGCGCTCGAGTGCCGGCTCGGCATGGCGAGTCCGAGCACGTTCTCCGCGCCGACCGCCCGACAGGCGATGGCGGCGCATACCGACGAGTCGACACCACCGCTCATGCCGAGCACTATGCGCTCGATGCCCGACTTTCGGCAGTAGTCTCCCAGCCCGGAGGTGATTGCCGCCAGCAGGTCGATTCCGGTCACTGGTGTGAGCGGGTCTGCTCCTGCGGCGACCTGCTCGACCACGCATGTGCATTCAGGGCAGCACGAACCATCTGGCCAGGGAAGCCATTTGGCAGCAGAGGGGTCGTCGGTGTCCACTAGCAGGACTCCGATGCACCATGCGGGAGCCTGGACCAGAGTTCCGTCCGGCCAGGCGGCGAGTGAGCGTCCGTCGAACAGCAGGTCGTCATTCCCTCCTACCTGGTTGCACAGCAGGAACGGGTGACCGAGGGTGGCCGCGGCTGTGCGCACGACATCCCCGCGCGTGCCCTCCTTGTGCAGGTGGTATGGTGACGAGGAGAGATTCACCGACAGCGCCAACGGTTCGCCCTGATGCTGCCACGCAGCGAGTTGCTCGATCGGGTCAGCGTCGTAGTCAGCGGGGACCAGACCCGAATGCTGCCAGGCGTCCTCGCAGATGGTGACGCCGATCGAGAGCGAGTCGGAAAGGCGCAGGATACCCGGAGCCTTGTCCGCTTCGAAGTAGCGTAACTCATCGAACACGTCGTATGTCGGCAGCAGCTGTTTGCGTGTCGCCACCTTCGCTTTCCGGCCGGGCACCAAGCGCATCGTCCCGTTCGCCGGGAGATGGCGCTCACCCTGTGGTGGAAGCGGGGTACCGACGATCAGTGGAATCGGGGAATCGATACGGCTGGCCGCCTCGGCGCACCGCTCGACGAAGTCGGCGTCCAGCAGCAGGTCACGCGGCGGATATCCAGAGACCACCAGTTCGCTGGTGATCGCCAACTCGGCGCCGTGCTCCGCCGCCAGCCGTGCCGCCTTCTCCACCATGGCGACGTTGCCATCGAGGTCCCCGACCGTCGGGTCGAGCTGCAACAGGGCGACTTTCACTCCCATTCGCGGTGCCAGCCGCCTTGGACTCCATTGAAGGTTCGCCTTTGGCTCGCTGGCCCACCCTTCGTGTCATGGAGAGGAAGTGATGCTCATTGCTCCTCAGCAGAGATGCGCAGCATGTGTTTGCGCCGCAGGTACATGTCCCTGAGCGGCATCCAGATGACCAGAACGATCAGTGACGTGGTCGCCAGCGCCACGGCCAACCAGGTCAACGCGACTGCACCCTCAGGTCCGAGCATACCGGATATCCGATCCAACTCGATATAACCCACCGAAGAGGTTGAATTGGCCTTCAGACGCCCGAGGATGAAGCTGCCCAGAGCCAGTGACAGAAGGGTGACGGAGACCTTGCGCGAACGCCGGCGCAGCATGCGGCGCCAGGTCGCCTCGGTCAACTCGGCTAACGATGGCTCGGCACTCCCCCAATCTGTTCGGCGAACACTTCTCATCGAAAAGAGATCCGGTCAGTGGCATGCCTGCCCGAACTTCTTCAGGCGCCAGTAGTTGTACGGCCACGGTGTCAGGAAGCCGACGATGAGCATTGGTACGATGACCCACCAGGTCATGCCCATGCCGCCGGTCAGCAACCAGTCGGTCGCCTCCATCGCGATCTCCATTGCCAGCATCGAGATGAACGACATTCCGAAAGCGGGCTGCAGGGCGTTGCC
>JAKUTA010000290.1 GCA_022447885.1 Candidatus Poseidoniales archaeon
GTGGGCATGGTGCTGATGATGCTCGTGCCGAACCTCGGAAACGCCACCTTCCGGCTGCCGATCCCGAACACGAGCATTCGGATCCCCTACTTCCTCGGAGGGAGGCGCTTCGGATGGTCGTCCAGTCCGCGAGTCCCGGGGATCATCAGCGTCACCACGCTGATGTTCGCGGCGGCGCTGGCGATCATCTCGCAGTCTCGCTCACCGATGTTCGATGCGGACAACGTCTGGTGCATAGCCGCCGATGGCGTGGCCTATGCCAGTTGTCTGGGAATCCCTGATGACGGCCTGATGCTGCGCGTCGATGGCTTCAGCCGGCTGCTCGAGGTGCTGTTCTTCGGCGCGCTGATGCTCGCAGCCACCGCCGCCTGGTATCGTCTGCCGGCCACGCCGCACAACCTGATCCACGCCGATGAACTGCGCGAGCCGCACGAGTCGCGGCGCATCCAGATGCTGCTCGACAACCGCCGTCAGGTGGACTTCCACCTGCTCGTGCTGATGACCGCCTTCGGGATGGCGTTCGTGGCGCTCGCCGCCGACCTGTTCCTGCTGTTCGTCGGTCTCGAACTGGCCGCCCTCTCCTCGTACGTGCTGGTCTCCTTCCTCAAGGAGAACAAGTCGGCCACCGAGGGTGGTGTGAAGTATTTCATCGTCGGCTCGGTCTCCTCGGCGGTCGGGCTCTACGGTCTGTCGCTGCTCTACCTGTGGAACGGGAGCCTGCAGATCTCGGGGGTCAATGGGCTCGCGGGCGCGTGGGCGGGCATGGGAGACGTGCTCGACCCGTTGGCGCTGTTCGGGCTCTCCTTCCTGCTCGTGGCGATCGCCTTCAAGGTGAGCGCGGCACCGTTCCATCTTGCCACACCCGATGCCTATACGGGAGCCGCGAGTCCGGTCGCCGGTGTGCTGGCTACCGCTTCCAAGGCGATGGGATTCGTCGTGCTGCTGCGCATTCTGGTGACCATCGCCATGCCTGAGCAGGGCTCCGCCTTCTGGGTCGGCGTGATCGGGCTGCTCGCCGCCGTGACGATGACCTGGGGCAACTTCGCCGCGCTGTCGAGCAGCAATCCGAAGCGCATGCTGGCCTACTCGTCTGTCGCCCATGCCGGCTACCTGCTGGCGGCGGTGGCAGCCATCGGTGTCAACTCCGTCTACGGCACGCATGTGGTGGCGCAACTGCTCGTCGCTGCGATGCTGTTCCATCTGGTCGTGCTGGTGACCTTCAAGCTGGGCTCGTTCCTCGTGCTCGCGTTGGTCGAGATCGATGGCGAGGGGTCCGACATTAGAGACTTCCATGGACTGGCCCGAAGAGATCCGATCATCGCATTGGCTCTGTTCGTGTTCATGCTCTCCCTGGCTGGTGTGCCGCCGTTCGCGGGCTTCCTGTCGAAGTTGCTGATGGTCAGCGGAATCGTCGATGCGACCGTGCACCAGACGATGACCTTCGACGACGGATTGTTGGCGGCGATGGGTTCGCTGCACTGGGTTTTCTGGCTCGCAGTGCTCGTGTTCCTGAACTCCGCTCTCTCTCTGTTCTACTACCTCAGGTTGGGCTGGGTGATGTTCTTCGAGGCGCCACCATCCAAGGCTCCGCTCGCCCCTGCTCCGTTCCTGCGGCTGGCGATCGTGTTCTGCATGATCGGCGCGGTCGCCTTCGGGTTCGGGCCGTTCGCTGACCAACTGATCGTGCTGGTGAGCAACGCTGCTGAGTCCCTGTTCGAACTCGCTTGAACTAGAGGGTAGTGTCTGGGTAGTTGAGTTCAAGCAATTCTGTTATTAAATCACTTTTTTTCACTTCCAAAAAATGTTTCCATATTTCCATAATCACTACATCAGGTTCCTTGTCACGGGCAGCCTCGACTGGCCATAACCATTTGAGAACAGGGAACGTTTTCTCCAAACCCCCTTCTTTCCAATCTATCTTGTATCTATCATCTTTAAAATTATCAATGTACTTTGAGATTATATCATTCACTTTAGTTCTGATG
>JAKUTA010000291.1 GCA_022447885.1 Candidatus Poseidoniales archaeon
GAGCAATTGCGTGTAATCGCAGCGTGTGACTAAACCACGATGATCTGCTGGCCACTCATGTTTCGCTCAATCCTTGCTGGGCAGGAATCCACACTCGATGAATCCCCACGGCACGATGATGATCGGCAGCACGAACATCAGGAGGCTGTCCTTGCCCCTGTCGCGCAGTCGCTTGACATCCAGCGCGATCATGATCCACAGCAAGGCCAGGGACGGGATGTACGTCAGGTACGAGAGGGCGTCGACAGTGAATCCCGAGATGAGCTGGATGACCATGTTGACCACCATGACCACGATGCCAGTGACGATCCCACAGATCCACCACTGCTTGCGACCGATCCTGCCATCGAACTTGAACAGCATATTGACCAATCCACCTCCATCATCTCCACCATCAGCGGCCGGAGCGGCTGCGGCGGGTGCCTCCGCAGGAGGTGCGGCGGCCATCGGTGCAGCACCCATAGGGACTGCCGCGGCTGGCTCAGCAGCCATTGGCGGCGCTGCAGCGGGAGCGGCGGCGGCCGCAGGCTCTGGTGCAGGAGCTGGTGCGGGTGCAGGCGCAGCGGCTGCCGGTTGGAAATCCGGGAAATGCTGCTGCGTGAACTGCAGTGCCTGGTCGGGTGCGTAGTTCTGTCCTATCAATCCATCATAGTATGCTTGTGCGTCACTCATTGAGGGACCTCCGGCGGCCTCATCGTTCACGCGCATATCAAGCCATCCCCGTGCGTTTCCGGTGGTCTTTCTGCCACCGTCCGAGTTGCCGTCGGGTTTTCATGCCCCATGCACGTGGGCGCACGCGTGGACGGAAAGGCCCTCATCTCTCTCTGGCTGGCTCTCCTGCTCACCGTGCCCCTTGCCGGGTCCCTTGGCACCACCACGGATGAACTGAGTTCACACACCTCAGCGCCCGAATACCAGTTGCTCAGCGAGGGGGACCTCACGCACGTCCCGACACAGGTGGGGATGCCAGCATTCGATGCTCTCCCATGGTGGGAGGTGACCGCGCTCGACCTCAACCGGAACCGCATCCATGACTCGCTGGAGAACGCCTCCGGACCAGTGAATGTCGGACTCTCATACGACCATCAGCCGACCACGAGTGATGTCCGTGCTGTCAAGGAACTCGGCCATTCCGTGAACCTCGAGGTGCCTGAGGTGGACGCTCTGCTGCTCGGGGCGGTCGATGCGGACGACGTGTGGGTCCTGGCTGACCTGGACGGCGTGGTGATGGTCGAGCGCTACGGGTCATTGGTGTTCTACGGAGATGTGCAGACGCCTGCGGTGAAGTCGCGCAATTCGACGGTCTATCCGGTCGGGGCGTGGGACCTCGGGGTGTCCGGCGAGGGGGTGAACATCGCCTTGACCGACACCGGTGTCGATGACGAGCACCCGGCGCACGTGGGCAAGTTCGTCGCCGGTTACGACGCCGTCTGCTACTTGCACAGCGATCCGATGTGCGTCCTCGCCGGCGGGCGCCAGGATGACGGCTCGTTCAACCCTGACGACGGCAATCAGCACGGAACAGCATGCATGGGGATGGCGAGCGCCTCGGGGCTGCTCGCCGATGGCACCCAGACCAATTTCACCGGCTCGGCCCCCTCCGCTCGGCTCATCGACGTGCGCATCGGCTCGGACGTTGGGGCGGGACCGTTCGAGAACTACCTGCTCGAACAGCAGTTCTACGAGTCGGCGATGAACGGGGTCCAGTGGATCATCGACAACGCCGACAAGCACTGGTCCGGCGAGGAGGAGCAGTGGCACGGCATCGACATCATCTCGCTCTCCTGGGGAATAACCAGCCACGAGGCGGGCGGCTCCGACGGCAGCGACATGCACAGTCGCATCCTCGACGCCGCCGTCGAGGCCGGAGTCACGCCGTCGGTGGCGGCCGGCAACGACGGCCCCGACAACGACGGCCTGTCAGGCATGGGCTCGTCCAGCCTGTCGGTGACGGTCGGCGCCACCGACGACCA
>JAKUTA010000292.1 GCA_022447885.1 Candidatus Poseidoniales archaeon
TTCAAGAACACCCTGCTCACGTTGACGATGTTGATCGTTGGAGGTCGGAACAGCGTCGCCGGGTCTTTGGTCGGCGTGGTGGTAATCAGCGCCGGTAGCGAGATCACCCGCTACCTCGCCGGACCGTCGGTCGACTTGCCAGCCCTCGACTGGATTCTTCGGAATGGTCTGACTGACGTCTTCCTTGGCGGTTCGATGCTCGGGTTCATGATCTTCAGGCCAGCCGGCCTCTTAGGCGACTGGGAGCTCGATCACTGGCTTGCCGGGCGTCTTGCCAAGACACCCGCCAGCCAATTACCAGCAAGCCATCCTGTCGATGGTCATAGGTCCAAAAGCGAACTCCATGTAACGGGTGTCGTTGTCGATTTTGGAGGATTCCGAGCTCTCGACGGGGCGGGTCTGACAGCCGCGACCGATGAGGTAGTTGGATTGATCGGGCCCAATGGTGCTGGGAAGACCACACTCCTCAACGTGATTACCGGCCTGGTGCCTGCAAGCGGTGGTTCGGTCCTACTAGATGGCGATGCCCTCGATGGTCGGCCGTCGTATCTGGTCGCTCGAGCTGGGATCGTCAGGACCTTCCAGAACCTCAGGTTGTTCCCGGCACTCTCTGTTGAGGAGAACATCGCTGTTGCGCGCCTAGCAGTGGCAGGTCACCTTGCTGACCGCCCGCAGCCTGAGGTCGAACTCCTGCTTCGTGTCAGCGGGTTGGGGGAGCTTCGCCACCGTCGAGCTGGAGAACTCGACTATGGAAATGCTCGGCGCCTCGAGCTTGCCAGAGCTGCAGCGGCGGCGCCCCGGTTTCTTCTTCTCGATGAGCCGACGAGTGGTATGGGAGATCGCGAATCTGCGGAGATGATTCACCGGATCCGAGCGCTGGCGGAACTCGTCCGAGCCGGTGTTGTCGTCGTCGCTCACGACTTGAATTTCATCACCGGTATCTGCGATCGGGTATACGTGCTCGACCAGGGCAAGGTCATTGCCGTGGGCACTCCTGATGAGATATCTGAGGATCCGGTCGTGCAGGCCGCCTACCTGGGTGGACCAGTCAATCACTCCAACTAGTCCAGACGAAGCGGTCAACGCGTCAGCCAACCTCCGTCAACGGGCAGATGTACTCCGGTGATCCAGGAGGATTCATCAGAGAGCAGGAACGAGACTGCTGACGCGACGTCTTCCGGTTGACCGATCCGGGGAATTAGGAGCCTGCCTCTTAGCGCCTCGAGAGTTTCGGGAGCGGTGATGCCCTCGAGGGAGACAAAGTCAGTGGCAATTGGGCCAGGGGCGACAGCGTTTACCCGGATAGATGACCTTGCCAGTTCGACTGCGAGAGCCTTGGTGAGCATCTTCACCCCACCCTTGGAAGCGTTGTAGTGGACTTGGCAGTGGCCGGCCGATGACACGACAACCTCAGCTTCGACAGTCGAGATGTTGACAACCGCGCCCCCGCCCGCGACTTCGATGTCGCGGGCCACCTCTTGTGTGACCAACCAAGTTCCCTTGAGGTTTACATCGACGACCAGATCCCATTCTTCTTCCGATAACTCGGCCAAGGAAGTCATTGTGACGATGCCAGCGCAGTTGACGAGACCGGTAATTCTTCCGTACTGGCTGACTGCACTGTCAGCAGCGGTGCGTATTGATTTCCGGTCACGGACGTCGATCTCCTCGAACATTGCGTGTCCCCCCGCTGCGGTGATGAGGTCACGTGTCTCGTTTCCGTTCCGGACGTCCTGATCGGCCACGACGACGGATGAGCCTGCGCCCGCGAGTCGTCTCGCGACAGCACGTCCAATCCCAGAGGCTCCGCCGGTCACAAAGACGACACCGGCCTGGCTCATGGAATGCTCCAACTACACAGGAGTTCTCTAGGGCCGCGAAATTCGAACCCGTGCAACTCGACGGCTTTCCCTGCCTGAATCTTCAGATCTGGCAAACGGGTCAAGATCTTTTGTGACCCAACCCTTAC
>JAKUTA010000293.1 GCA_022447885.1 Candidatus Poseidoniales archaeon
CCAACGCTTTGTCAGCGGTCGTGAGCGCTTCCGCCGCCCTTGCCCGCGACTCGCCGTCCGGGAGCACCGAGCCGTTGTTCCAAGATACCCACGCGACCAGTTCGGGAGGTGTCTTCTCCAGTTCGCGGCCGATGCGCGTGGATTCGGCAGCAGAACCGGTGCGGTAGAGTTGTTCCAGTCCGGGAAACAGGTCGATCTGCTGGTCGCGTAAACCGCGCGCCAACTGCAGTTCTACAGCTGCCATGTCGATGTGCTCGACACCGCTCTCGATGATCATCTGCAGGTCACGGATGAGCGCCCGAAGGTCACCGGGATTCGACTGCAACAACCGGTCGAGGGCAACGCCATCGGCGCCGGCTCCCTCTCCATCGAGGACACGGTGGGCGATCCTGCGCATGGCACTGTCAGTCGCTCGGCGGAACTGGATGACGCTGGCGAGCGCGTTGAACCGGTCACGGGCAGGGCGCCAGTGGTGGCCGCTGCCCCACAGGCGCATCTCGTCGTTACAGGTCATGATGACCGGTTGCTCGGCGATCTTCAGCAACCGCATCAGTTCGGCCTTGCCTCCAGTATCCCCTGTGAGCACGTTCTTGGCATCGTCATCACCTCTGCTCGCCGCCAGAGTGCTGCCGATCCGCTGCTCGCTCGTCGCCCTGAAAGTCCCCTGCAGGTGGTCAACCTCGTCGAGCAGGATGATGGTGCGCTGACCGGCATCCCTGCTGAAGGAGCCGTCCATGCCGAAGGTGAAGTGGGTCGCTCCGGCTGTTGCCACCCTGCGGATCGCCGCCGCGTTGCGCGCGTCGGAGGCGTTCAACTCGATGACGTCCCAGCCGAGGTCGTTGGCGATCGCCCCGACGATGCTCGTCTTGCCGACCCCGGGTGGACCGGTGAGCAGCAATCCCCTATGGTCAGGGGTGCCACGTGTCCACGACCGCAGCCAGGAGCGAATGCGCTTACGCGCCGCGTCGTTGCCCTCCAGCTCCGATTCGGTCTGGGGCCGATAGCGCTCGCACCAATCTGCGACAGGCTCCACGCTCTCTGACGCCATCATGCGCCATCGGCGAGCGACGCCTCTTGAACCTTCATCCCGGAAGGGGGGAGTCTCCGTCACCTGAACAGTGACGAGACGCTGCCTCGGGCGAGGTGTGCGCACAGGTCGTCTTGACCGACCCGTATCTGCTGCTGGTCGTCGCGCCGCCGCACCGTGACCGTACCATCCTCGAGTGAGGTGTGGTCGACGGTGACGGCCCAGGGAGTGCCGATCTCGTCGGCGCGGGCATAGCGGCGGCCGATGGACTGGGAGGCGTCGTATTGTGATTGGATGCCACGAATGGCGAGGAACCGCTGGTGCAGCGCGCGCGCCACCTCCCCCATGCCATCCTTCTCGAACAACGGGAGCACGCTGACGTCGTACGGAGCGACCCCTTCGGGGAGGTGCAGGATGACGTAGGGTTCCCCCTCCTTCACGGTCTCTTCGTGCGCGTGGTCGATGATGTGCCAGATGATGCGATCGATGCCGAACGCCGGTTCGATGACATGCGGCAGGAACCACTCCCCGCGAGCGACCTCCTCGACTCTTCGCGCCTCGACCATGTTCTCCTCGATGGTGACCACATCCCCGTTTTCCAAGGTGAGTTCGAAGGGCAGTGATTCCGGAAGTTGCTCCAGGGCAGCCAGAGCCTCGTTGACCTGATTTGCTCGGTCCCGGAAGGCTGGCCCGATCACCCCACCAACGGGGGCCAGGACATCCTTGACGATGGTTTGCGGTTCGTCGAACTCCCGCCACGCCCTCAGTTCCTTGCTGCCGGTCGCCTGCTCGTGCGCTTCGAGGTCGTAGCAGCCGCGATGGGCGATGCCGACCGCCTCGATCCATCCGTAGGCGCCGTCCAACTCGCAGTCCCAGCAGTCGCTGGCGTAATGCGCCATCTCGTCACCTTCGTGCTGCCGGAACCGGATCCGCTCCGGGTC
>JAKUTA010000294.1 GCA_022447885.1 Candidatus Poseidoniales archaeon
CGCTACCCCGACATGCCGTTGTTCGGGATAATCCCGGGGACGTGAATCCCCCGCCAGCACGTGACGTACCAGGAGTTCGGGGACATTGTCGATGCGTGCGCACGCACCCTGCGCGACCGCGGCATCGGACCCGGCGACCGAATCGCCATGATCCTCGACAACTGCGTCCAGTGGGCCGCGCTCGCTTACGCCGCCAACGGGCTCGGAGCGGTGTTCACGGCGATGTACACCCACCAGAACGGCGCCGAATGGGCGTACATCATCGACGACTCGGGGCCGAGCTTGCTCGCCTGTGCCGACACCAAGGTGCTCGACCGGCTGGTCGAGAGCATGCCAGACACCGCCGACGGCTGGCCTGCAGCAGGCATCATCCTGCTCGGCGATGACGCACCCAACAAGACTCCACCAGAAGGCGTCACTCTGACCTCGTGGACGAATTTCGTGGCGAGTGGGCGACAGTCAACCCCAGTGGGAGAACCGGTGCGGGACCACACTGCACTGGCGACGCTCATCTACACCTCAGGCACGACCGGCAACCCGAAGGGAGTCATGCTGTCGAATTGGAACATCCTGCACAACATCACCGTGATGCAAGGCCGATTCCCGATCTACCAAGGTGACAAGACGGCCTCTTTCCTCCCATGGGCTCACTCCTTCGGCCAGATGGGCGACCTGCATTACATGGTTCACCAGGGCGTGCACATCAACCTCATCTCCGACATCCTGAAGATCGCTGAAGAGTGCCAGGAGATCAAGCCCCATGCGCTGTTCGCCGTTCCAAGAGTGTGGAACAAGCTCTACTCGAAGGTGATGGCCGGGTTGGCTGAATCGCCGATCAAGAAGCTGCTCGGTGGGATGGCGTTCAAGAAGGCGCGGGCGCGCATCGCCAAGGACGGGCGCGACTGCATCAAGATCGAGCCGAAGGGGTTCCTGGACAAGAAACTGGACAAGATCGTGCTCGGCAAGATCCGCGGGCGCTTCGGCGGCGAGATGCGCTTCTGCATCTCTGGCGGAGCGGCGCTCTCCCCGGAGGTGGCGTCGTTCATCCAGTGCGTCGGATTCTCGATGTTCGAGGGCTATGGGCTGACCGAGACCGGGCCGCTCATCTCGATCAACGGCTGGGAGGAGGGCCACCCGTGCAAACTCGGCTCTGTGGGGCGACCCATCCCGGGCGAGCGGGTCGTCATCGACACCGATGCGTGGGACGACCCGAACTCGACCGATGGGGAGATCATCGACTACGGGCCGAACATCATGCTCGGCTACTGGAAGAACCCGGAGGCGACCGCCGAGGTGATGACCGAGGACGGTGGCTTCCGCACCGGCGACCTCGGGCGCTTCGAGGACGGTTTCCTGCTCATCACAGGACGCGTCAAGGAGCAGTTCAAGCTGCAGAACGGCAAGTACGTCGCCCCCTCACCGCTGGAGGAGGCGCTCAAACTGTCAGCGCTGGTCGAACAGTCGTGCGTCGACGGGCGTGACAAGGTGAGGACGTTCACCATCATCCACCCGGAGAAGCACGCGCTGAAGGCAGGGCTCGAGGCGGCAGGCATCGATGCCTCTGGCTCCTTCGAGGAACTGTGCGCGAGGCCTGACGTGCGCGCCTACGCTCTGAAGGCACTCAAGGAGGAGATCATGGAACCCAACTGGAAGGGATTCGAGTTCTCCAGCGCGGTCATCCTCGATCCTCAGGAGTGGACCACCGACAACAAGTTGATCACGCCATCGCTGAAGGTCAAGCGCAACGCGCTTTTCGAGCGCCACGCAGCAGACATCGCCGGGCTCGAATGATGGGAGAAACATGCCTACCGAGCACTGTCCTGAATGTGAACCAGATGCTCCCTGTAAGGGAAAGCATGTCTACGTCCTACCACTCCCCGATCATATTGGTTCGAATTTCAAGAAACCTATGGGGAAAGGTCTGCTGTACGTGGGGACCAC
>JAKUTA010000295.1 GCA_022447885.1 Candidatus Poseidoniales archaeon
CACGGTCGGGTCGTTCCGTATCCTCGTGGGGCGCAAATTCGCCTGGATGGGGCTGTGGACGGCGTGGATCTCGACGGCGATCGGATTCTACTACGCGGTGGTCGCCGGCTGGTGCGTGAAGTACTTCACGCTCGGGGTGACAAATGGCCTGATGAACGTCGAGTCCGTCGATGTCTGGAACGCCTTCCTGCAGGATCCAGGCCAGGTGATAATGTTCCAGTTCATCGTCATCGCCATCACCGTGCTCGCCATCTGGAAGGGTGCGAAGGCGATCGAGAAGGCGAATTTCTACATGATGCTCTCTCTGTTCGCGATGCTGTTCCTCACCCTCGCTCTGGCACTGATGATGGATGGGAAGGACGGCACCTTCGACGGCTTCATCTTCATGTTCACCGTCGACATGGAGATCCTCGCCCAGCCGGAGACGTGGATCAACGGGCTGTCGCAGTCGGCGTGGTCCTGCTCGGCGGGCATGGGCATGGCGATCACCTACGCCGTCTACATGCGCAAGGACGAGGACACCGTGCTCAACGCCGCCACCATGGGCCTGGCTAACAACAGCATCTCGATCATCGCCGGCCTGGCGGTCCTGTCCGCCATCTTCGCGGTGTCCGACGACCCGCTGTCAGTCGTCACCAGTGGCTCCTCGGCGATCACCTTCCTCGCCCTCCCCGAGGTGTTCGCGCAGGCTCCCGGAGGAGCCATCGGACGCTGGGTGATGATGTCGGCGTTCTTCCTGAGCCTCTCGTTCGCGGCGCTCACCAGCATGATCAGCACGGTCGAGCTGTGCGTGCGCAACTTCGTCGACCACGGAATCGAGCGCAACCGGGCGGTGGCGTTCACCGCCGGCGCCATCTTCCTGATGGGCATGCCGAGCGCGCTCATCTGGATCAAGTTGGACGCCGAGGGGGTGGCCTTCCCCGAGTTCCTGGAGGTGCAGGACCACATCTGGGGTTATGGGCTGATGTTCAGCGGGCTGTTCATCGCTTTCAGCATCTGGAAGTACGGCTGGACCAAATGGCGCGGCATGGTGGAGGAGGGCACCGCCAAGGGTGGAGTGGCCGGCTTCTTCAAGCATGGAATGTCGGGTTTCCGCGACGACTACATCAACACCGGAGACAATGACATCTGGGTTCCCCGTGCGTGGGATTTCATCATGTATTTCGCCTTCCCGATCCTGTTCATCGTGCTCATCGTCTCCTACTTCGGCGACCTCATCACCGGCTACGATCCATGGTATGCGGCGTTCGATCCATTCGACCCACACGGCGCCGGCATCATCCTCGCCTTCTGGGGTTTCATCGGCGTCGCATTCGTGCTGTTGAACGACTACGTGCTCACCCGTCGACCGGTCTATATCGGAGAGAGTTCGTGGTGGCGGAGCCTGCATCGTTGGTCCGAGTGGGAGATGCGCGAATCGCCGCTGTTCCGCAACGTGCCCGAGGGTGCCGAGGCGAGCATCGATGGGCTGCCGGGCGGTGATGATCCGTTGATCGTCGAGGTGGGCGAGGTTCCGCCCGGCTGGGAGGATGTCTACGGCGACGTCCTCGATGCTGAACTGACGTGAACGGTCCTGAGAGCGAGCGAGCCGTTGAAGGGCAGCCTCCGGCTGGTCGAGTCGAGGTGAGGACGTGGGCTGGCCGCTGCACATGCGCGAGGTGGCGGTGTTCGATGCGAACGCGGCGGCGCTCGGCATCGAGGTCAGCGACCTGATGGCGGCGGCGGGACGGGCGCTTGCCGAGCGTGCGTGGGCGCTCGCCGCTGGCGGGCATGTGCTCATCATGTGCGGGCCGGGGAACAACGGCGGTGACGGCTATGCGGCCGCGCTGGCACTCGAGAACATTCTGGAAGATGCCGTGGCGGCCCATCCTGAGGGAAGCAGGCGCGGTGTCCCGAAGATCGATGTTCGGGTGCTCGCCAGCCACAAGCG
>JAKUTA010000296.1 GCA_022447885.1 Candidatus Poseidoniales archaeon
TCCGGTCATCGCGACGATTCTGCTGCTGGCGATCACCGTCATGCTCGCCGGTGGAGTCTACATGATGATGTCCAACACCGTCAGGGCACCCGACAAGGGGCTGCCTCAGGCGAATGCCAATGTGCGAGCCGTGGACAACGGGTATCAGGTGGTGACGATTACCGATATGTCGCAGCAGGTCGAGACCTTCCGCATCAAGTTCCAGGTGGTCCCCCCGCTGGGTTCCAATGCCACGTGGGTCTCCGCGCATACCTCCGACTCGAATGTCTACGGGGTCTCCGGGGCGAATGTCTCCTTCCACGACAGGGATGCCAGCTTCACGGTCAATCGCGGCGACTACTTCGTCATCGACGCCGCCGCCGTCGGCAGCGACGAGGGCGGCTGGATGTTCCGCATGCTGTATGATGGCGGGGGCGGCCTCAGCAGCGGCGAGATCATGTCGGGCACGCTCCCGGCTACCAACTGAGTCCGCCCCGAACCTCTTGAGGCGAGGCCACGCGTGGGCAGTGGGGGGGACGATGGCGGATCTCGAATCGTACCGGGCGCGCGGGGGGCGCTGGGACCCCCCGGTCGGACCCGAGACAACGCGCATTGAGCCACTCGCCCCCGCTGGTCCGGTCGTCTGGGAACTCGCTCCCTCGAAGAGTCACATGCTGCGCTGGCTGCTGCTGGCTGCCCAGGGTGAGAAGCAGGTCACGCTGCGCTTCAACGGAACTCCGGGCGAGGACATCGAGAGCATGGCGCGCTGTCTCTGCCAACTCGGGGTGCGCATCGAGCGCGGGGAGGGAGCGTGGGTGGTTCACGGCGTGGGGGCCCATGGATGGGCAAGACCGGCCAGCGTGCTCAACTGTGCCAACTCGGGAACGGCGCTCAGGCTGTTGACGGTCGCGGCGGCTAGGCTCGACTGTCCGGTGATGCTCGACGGTGATGCCACCCTCAGGGCTCGGCACTCGCAGGCGCTGGTCGACCTCGTGCGCGCGCTCGGCGTCGAGGTGAGCCATGGGTTCGGCGAAGAGGTGCTTCCCTACTTGCTGCGGGGTCCGCCATCCGCCGCCGATGTCACCGTCGATGTGTCCGACTCAAGCCAGCCGCTGTCCGCGCTGCTGCTCTCCATGCCGGCGATGGAAGGCCCACTGGATGTGAAACTGGGGGGTGAAGCCGTCTCACGCAGGCACGCCCGCCTCTCCTTCGACCTGGCAGCGCAGACCGGCTCCTCGAACACGCTGACTTGGGGGAATGGTCTGCTGCTGGAACCGTGGGAGGTGGAATGCCCAGAAGAGGTGTCCATTCCCGGGGACCGCAGCTTGGAGGCGTTCGCCGATCTCTACTCCGCGCTGCACGGTGTCGAACTGGAAGTGACGAACAGACCAGATGATGCCGATGCGCTCGGGGCCGAGGTGCTCGACGACGACTCGCTCGACCTCAGGGACGCCAACGACCTGCTCCCTCCGCTCGCCGCTCTGCTCGCCATCGGTGACGGGGGCACGATCACCGGTGCTGCCCATGCGCGGCACAAGGAGTCGAACCGCATCGAACGAACGGTCGAGTTGCTCGCTGCCTTCGGAATCGAAGCGGGTGCAACCGAGGATGGAATCAAGGTGGATGGCAACCAGTCGCCTGAGGCTCCCGAAGAGATGGTCAGGACCCACGCCGACCACAGGTTGTGGATGACCGCCGCCTGCCTCGCCACCAAGGTGGGTGGTGAACTCGACCACCCGGGGATCCACGCCGTGTCCGATCCGGACTTCATGTCCAGAATCGCCTGACTGCTGCGCTGCGCAGCCCCTACCCTCTGAGTCAAACCACATAAAACAGTAGGCTGAACACCTATTTCAATGGCTAAGCATACTGTAAAGTTAGTCTGAATTTGAAATTGCTTCTTTTATTGCATTGAGTGCCTCATTTAGTTTTCGAGGG
>JAKUTA010000297.1 GCA_022447885.1 Candidatus Poseidoniales archaeon
GCGCCGCCGACATTCACCTGCAAGATATACTGTCCAGCCTTGAGGTTGTCAGGGATGTCCACTGGGAGGGAACCGGAAGCGGAGGCGACCACGCCGGTCCGGCCGGTCTCGGGCGAGCCGAGCACCATCGTGGTGTAGATCATCGGAAGTTCGAGTTGATCACCGGAGACGGCTGTAGCCACCTGGTAATCCACCTGAACCGTGTCACCCGCCTTCACCCGTCCGGATGGGATCGAGAGTGTGAGTGTGTGCCCCCCGAGTTCCACCAGCGTGGCGGTGTCGCTCGCTGAGTGGCCAGCAGCATCGATCGCTTCGACATCGACCCAGAGATAGCCGCCCGAGAATGACTCGCGCACGGTCAGGGTGAACGAGTTGGTGAGCCCGTCATTGCGAATGATGCCGGACTGGCCATCCGAGGAGTCCCACGTCCAGATGACGTCGTTGCTGAATCCGACCGCGCTCAACTCCACCTCGAACGAGGAGCCTGGCATGTAGACCGCCGAGTCGGCGACCACATGGATCTCAGGTTCGTTAACAGGAATCTCAAGCACCTCCGAATCGGTGTCACCAGAGCCATTGTGGGCGAGCAACGACACAGTGAGGTCAGCGAGGTCAGCGCGAAAATCGTCAGAGATGCGCAGGCTCAGTTCAGCCCGCCCGTCATCACCCATCTGCAGCGGCGCGTTGGGGGATACCGTCACTGGCCCGTCATAGTAGTAGGTTCCGTCATCGGTCTCGTCGACCACCCAATGCACCCATGCGAACGGTAGTGGATTGCCAGTTTCATCGGAGACCAGCACATCGATCGTCACAGTGTCACCGGGGTCGAACGGCCCACCGACCACACTCGCTGTGAGTTCCACCCCCATGCCCACCGGGTCAGCACCCGAGGTGAGCCAGACAGACAGATTCGCCGACACCAGGGTTCCGTCCGATGGTGAGGGACTCACGAGTTCCAAGGTTGCACTTCCCGAGCTGAAACCGGCTGCCCAGGGTGACTCGATGATGCGGGAGACATGCCCGCGGGTGCCGCTGTTCAGGTCGAAGCTGATCGGCAGCCGCACGTCATCCTGCGTGATATGCAGGCTCAGGCTCTGGTTGGAGAGTGGAGCACGCATGTAGTTCGCCGATGCCTCGGTCCACGCCTCGATGATCAGCGGTTGGTCGAGGTCCAGCACGGCGAGCGAAGAGGGGCGCTGCCAGCGGACCGCGTACTCACCCACCTGCAACGACAGAGAGGCGTAATCCGACTCCTGCCCGCCGCTTCCGTTGGCCCATACTTGAATCAACACGGTATCTGCGCCGAAGCTGTCAAGATCGATGTTCAGCGGGATGTCGAAGAAGAAGTCGAATGTGCCGGTCACCTCGACGAGTGCGCTGCGCTGGTCGCGGAGTTCCTGGACACCATCCTCTTCGATGATGTAGAGTGCCAGCCATTCGACGCGCGGCGCGTTCATCGGCGCTCCCGTCCACGGGTGCGAGAGCAGACCGTCGACCACCACGGTCGAGCCGGGCAGCGCCACCTCGTTGCGCAGGGCGATGTTCACCTGTCGAGCGAGGATGTCGAGATCCACGCAGTCCTCGGTCACGATGGATGTGGAATTGTCCCAGGCGGTGTAGTGGACTCCGACGCACACATCGTACTCTCCAGTGGGTGTGGCTATGGAGATGGCCCAGTTCCAGGAGATGTCACCATCGCTCGTAGTCTGGTTGTGTCGCTCGAAGCGTCGCTGTCCCTCATCGTCCTCAGCCCACACCTCGTAGACCTCGTCTTCATCCAGACCGGTGGCGCTGATGGTGATCACCTCGCCGGGGATGCCCACCTCCGGGTCGATGTCGACTGTGACCCACCTGGCTCCTGCAGCTTCGCTGTTGTGTGCGGTGAACGGGAGCATCAGCAGGCAGAGCA
>JAKUTA010000298.1 GCA_022447885.1 Candidatus Poseidoniales archaeon
AGCCGTAGGATGCGCGCATCACAACGCGGGTCGGCGGCGGAGCCGAACCAGACGGTCAGCCGGTCGATGCGACCGTGGCCGGTGGAAACCCATTCCCAGGTGAGTGGGGCGTCTGGCCAGTTTGAGTGCAGCAACTGCTCCACCTCCAACATTTGCTCGTCGGATAGCCGAGGCGAGAGGTCGATGATCAACCCCGGTCCGGCCGGACCCTCGGCCAGGTATGGCGCCCAGGCGGACAACAATTTGGAGAGGGGAGGCTGCATCTCATCCAAGGAATGTCGCTGTGCATCCCGCGGACGTGCTGGGTCGACGTGCAGAACGGCGATGCTGCGTCCGTTTGCACGTACAGAGTTCATTGCTCCGGCAGCATCCAGACCGTCCCCGACGAGGACGTTGCTGCCATCCACCCAGATGTCGCCGTGCACATCGGCGATGCGCTGCCCGTTGGCCGCAGCCAGCAGGGCAGCATCGGAATCCATCTCGATGCCGATGCCCGACCGACGCAGGCGGGCACAGTAGGCGAACAACTGCATTCCGGACCCACACGCCGGGTCGAGCACCTTGCCATCGGCGAGCCGGCGCTCCGCAAGCTGCTCAGCCCGCATCAGGCAGATCGGCCACGGTGTCGACATACGGCGCATGTGAGCGGTGAGGTGCAGCGGGGGCGGATCGCTGGCAGACATGGCGCGGAGGCCATCCACCGGAGGACTGTCGAGCGGGGCGACCACCTCGGCATGACCGTAGAGGTCAGGCGACAGTGCGATGGGGGTGGGGCTTGCCAACATGGTGCGACCTCTACAGGATGGCGGTGGGTGATTTGCACTTTTCGCTTCGATGGCCTCGACTAGAGATAGAGTTCATTGATGCTCAACTCGAACAACAGCCACTGGTTGTTCGCCGGTTCTCGGTCTGGACGGTCCTTGTAGGCGAGTTCCGGGGGCAGCAACACGCGAAGGGTGGAGCCAGCGAAAAACGCGCAGCGATCGAACTCGCAGTCGAGGCCGACGAGGCCCCAGCCGAAGCCCTTGATGTAGCAGAGCCACGGGGCTCCGGTGTCACACATCGGGTCCTCCCCCGCGGTCGCCGGAAGGTCCCCCTCGTCGAGGTCCTCACCGGTGTCGTAGCTCCACACCTGGTAGTGCACCGTCATCCGCTGTCCCGGGGATGAGTTCAGGTCCATCGAGGCCGAGTCGGCGAGCAGGTGCACCTCGAGCTCCACCCGCGCTTCGCTGACGGTGGCATGGGCGACGGTGATGACGAACGTCTCCTCCTCAATGTCACCCGTCACCTGCAGGGCCACCAGTTCCGCTGTGTCGGGCTCCACGGTCAGCACGCCGCCCGAAGGATGGGTTACGACGACGTTCTCGGTGCTCAGCGACACCTGCAGGTCGAGCGTCTCGTTGCCGGCGTTGTTGATGGCGAACACCGCCCTGTCCTGTGCTCCTTGGTGCTCCCACTCGCAGCTCAGCTCCCCGGGCAGCCAGAACGGCTCGTCCTGCGCCGACAGGTTCTCCGGCCACGCCCAAGCGTCGTCGCGAGGCTCACAGGTCTCGAACAGCAGCATCACCTCCCACGACCAGCGGTCGCCCTGCTTGAGCGAGTCCTCATCGACGGTGGCGAACGCCTTGTCGAGCTGGCCGACGAACACGTACGCTCCCCAGCCGACCCAGATGACGGATAGCAGCAGTATGGCGATGGTACCTATGGATGCGAGGATGGCGGCGCGCGGGATGGTCATCTCGTTGAGACCGAGCGGAATCGGCGGGTCCTCGCGCTCGTCGCTTATCCAGGGGCCGCCCATCGGTCTGGTTCAGGTGCCCGTCTCTCATCAAAGTTGGGCTTCCGATTCTGCATCACGCACGACGTCCCGGAGGCACTGGTTCGTCGATGTGTGGATGGACT
>JAKUTA010000299.1 GCA_022447885.1 Candidatus Poseidoniales archaeon
GGTTCCAACACCTCCTGCTGCTCCTCCACGTCACCGGTGGAGAACAGACAGCCTGAGAGCGACGTGGCCAGCAGCAACGTGAGCACAAGCAGCACAGCGGGTGCTGCGCCCGGTGCATTGGCAGTGTGAGTCCACATCATCCGAGCAACCCTCTCAGGATTCCGCCTTCCATGCTCCAATCCACCATCCCCAGACGAGGAAGCCGTAGACCATGCTCGTCATGTGCGCTATCGAGGTGAACGTGCTGATACCGTGCGTGTAGTAGTTCCATGTCTCGAATATCACCGCTATCAGAATGACGAGCCATCGGCTGTTGCTCTGGTGCGCCGAGGCTCCGATGATGCCGAAGAATCCGGCCGAGCCACCTATCCAACTTCGCCCCATGCCTTGGTTGAGGATCTCGTTGTCCGGCCAAAGCACGTCGCCCATGTTCATCGCCAATGCGACCAGAATGCCGGCGATTGCGATCGAGGTGAAGAACATCAGGAAGGTCTTGACGCTCCCCACGCGCACCTCGAAGGATTGCACGAACATCATGAACCCAAAGAAGGTGACGAAGAAGATGTGTTCCCCTCCATCGTGATGCAACCATGGCGCGACCACGAGGCTGAAGAGGAATTTCAGCGGCTTGCTGATGATCTCCTCAGGCCACAATCCGCCAACGCACCCGAGGCGACCGCCGAACTCGATGCAATCGAATTTTCCACCTGGAACCAATCCGAGCCAGAGCACCCAGATCACAACGAGATAGAGTATGCTGAACTTACGCGATAGGAGCAGTTCCATCGGCCGCAGCGGCCGCCCGTCTACTGCGCACCAAGGCCATGTCCAAGGCAGTGCTGGAAGTCTCTCACTTGCCAACACATCACCCCTGTGGTGGATTCACTCCATCGTAGTACTCTGCAACAACTTCGTCAAGTTGAGCGGAGATGCTTGATTCATCAAGCGTGAGGGTATTCCCGTCTCGGCGCAGGCATTCACCTTCTACCCAAACATCCAGGCATTCGGCTGTTGAATAGAGCAGGTTCGCCAGCAGGCGTCTGTCAGCAATCCCTCGCGGGCGCATGCGCACGTCGTCGAGGGACCATGCGACCCAGTCGGTCGATCCCTTGGTTGCGAGTTGCCAGGTTTCGGCCGGAGGCAGGATGGTCGGGTCCCAGTGGTCATGGCGCTGGATGAGTGAGGCGGCCTTCGCTTCCGCCCGCATGTCCAGACTGTTGTTCGAGGCCGCTCCGTCGGTGCCGAGCCTGATGTCCACACCTGCCTCCACCATCGCTGGATAGGACATCGTTCCACCCACCCCCAACTTCTGGTTGCTGATCGGGCAGTGCACCGCGTGGGCTCCGTGGCCGGCGAGAATCCGCATCTCCCCCTTGGTCACCCAGCCGCAGTGGGCGCAGACGGTCCCTTCGGAGAAGTAGCCGATGGAATCGAGATACTCGATGGGGTACATGCCATGCTCCGCATGGCAGTCGGCGACTTCCTTGCGGGTCTCGCTGGCGTGGATGTGAAGTCTACATTCGTGCTCTCTGGACATTTCAGCAGCCTTCAGAAGCGTCTCCTCACTGCAGGTGTAGATTGCGTGGGTGCCGATTCCGTACTCGACCCGCTCGCTCGGGGGGTCCGATCTCAACAGCGCATCCATCTTGCGAAGGGCTTCTGAGCCGCCTGATGGATAGGAGGGTGTGGGGAAGTCGGTGATGGGTCCGCAAGCCACCCCGCGCAGCCCCGCTCCGATGAGGACATCCGCCACGACGTCGGGATGGTAGTACATGTCACAGGCGAAGGTGGTGCCAGTCGCGATCAACTCGCACGCCGCGGCCCGTGTGCCGCCCGCCACGTAGTCTGCAGTCAGCCGCGTCTCGC
>JAKUTA010000003.1 GCA_022447885.1 Candidatus Poseidoniales archaeon
GTTCGCGGGCGAGTTCTGCGGACGCCTCGCTGGTCGGAACGCCTTCGATGTCGAGGCCCTCCTCTGCCATCCTGCGGCCGAGTTCGAGCACCGTGTAGCGCACGGTCGAGCCGGTGCCGAGACCGACTCTCATGCCGCTCGTGACGAAGTCGCAGGCGGCGATGCCTGCCGCCTGCTTGGCGTCGTCGACCCCGTCGCTCATCGCTCGTCGCCACCGGTCCTTGCTGCATATGGTTTGCCGCCCGCCAAATCCGGAAAACCTGCCTGATTGCCCGCGCGCGCGCGTAGCACAGGCACGCCGGAACGCGCCGCGTAGCGGCGATAGATTGACAATCCAAGTCAGTGGTGAAGACCGTCATGGGGCGTGGCGTGCGCCGTGCGTTTCCCGCGGTCTTCATCCTGATGTTGTTCGTTCTCTCCTCGTGGATGGCAGCCCTCGCACCCGCCGTCGACCAACCGGGTTCGGACACGCTGACCCAGCCGTTGCGCACCTCGGTCAACACCCCGCAGATGGTGTCCGTGACGACGCAACCCAACGGCACTTCGAACAGCCTGCTACTCGAGGTACCGCTCAATCAGGCTGTGACCGCACTCAACCTGACACTCGAACCGCTGGTCTACGCTCGCTCCGACGCTTTATCGTGGACCACGGCGCAGCACTGGAACCTTACCGGAGCGGTTCTCGACCGCGTCGACATCAACAAGAGCGACGGGTTGAGGGTGCTCCCGAGAGCGGTGAAGTGGGATTTCGAGGGTAGCAACCATGGGTGGTCCTTGTCCAGCAGCGCAGGCTGGGCCCGGGGCTACGACAGTTCCATTGGCCAGACAAACGGTGTGCACACTGGCACGAAGGCGATCTACACCTACAACGGCAACTACCCGAATCGTCTGGGCGGGCCCTACTGGGCCACTTCGCCTACGGTTGACTGCACAGCGTGCAGTGGTAATTGGGACCTGAAGTTCTGGAGGAGACTGGGAATCGAGTACTACTACTACGACCACGCTTACATCGACGTCAAGAATGCACAGGGCTCATGGTCGAGAGTCTGGACCCACAATGGCGGCTCGATCAACGAGCAATCCTTCTCCCAGCAGACCCACGACATCACCAACCATGTGCAGAACAATCCCGACCTGCGCGTCAGATTCGGTTTGGGCACGACGGATGGCAGCGTCACCTACACCGGCTGGAACCTGGACGACATCGAGTTCAAGCCGCGCGCTGGTGGTTCCATCGGCACGGGTGCAAATTGGACTTCGGCGGCGTTCGGCCCGGGTGCGGTGGGACCGCAGATGATGACTCCAGGGCCGTACGGCATCATGAGCATCGACGCCACGGTTCCGAGTGGCTCGTCGATGCTGTGGTCGATTCTCGACGCCGTCTCCGGACAGCCGATCGCCGGGTTCGCGGGATTCAGCGGTGATACGGTCGACCTCGGTGCCATCGACTGGGAGGCGCATCCGTCATTGCGCCTGAAGATCAAGATGGATCAGCCTACGGGTGCATCGAGCCCGATCATCCACGGCGTCCACCTGCAAGGCCGTTACGAGACCACCTTCAACCGCGACCCGTCACAGTTGGGCTGGTCGCTCTCCGGCATGAGTTGGGATGGCGACAGCATCTCCGGGACTGGCAGCGCGACCAGCCCGGAGTTCATCACCCGCCGTCCGATCAGCCGCATCCGCAGCGCCTACTCGGCGAGCGGCGGCGGACAATTGCAGGCGAGTTTCGACGGCAGCTCCTCCTGGCAGACCCTGTCGAACAACGGATTGACCACCCCGCCAACGTATGCGCACTCGGTCCAGTTCCGCTGGCAGTCGAGCGCAAGCAGCGAACTGCAATGGCTGCGCGTGGACCTCGACGGTGGAGGCATACCGCTGTCCCCGCGCATCGATGTCGGTCTGGATGGCCGAGCGGAGTGGGCGTTCATGCATGACAATCTGGGCCCGTGGGGGTGGCAGGACAGGTTGGCCACCGGCGCGTTGTCCTATCATCTGTCATACTCCACGCACAGCACGAAGCAGGTCGGTATCTGGCTGCCGCGCAGCGGCTTGGACTCGCTGTCGTTCGCCCTCAATCCCACGACCAATGGGGTGACCAATCTGGAGATATCGATGGAGGTGGGTGGAGTGACCATCTTCGAGAACAGCCTCGGCACCCTCGGCTCCAGCCACATAGAGGTGCTCGACGCAACAGAACTGACGTCGTTGAATGACAACCTGAGCACCATGCCGAGCATGTGGCCCCCGCTCGGAGCACAGGTGGACGCCGACCATGTGATGGCCCTGTTCCAGGTGACCGCCGACTACGGCAGCCTGCAACTGGGTGGCGTGGCGGCGGTGTCGCACCCGGTGGCCGAGGTATCCTACATGCCACACGACGACATGGTGCGCGCAGTCAACGACCAGATCCCTACCGCCACTGTCAGCGGCGGGCATCATCTTGTGCCGCTCACGATCGTGATGGGCAGGACCGGAACGATCCGGGCGACGATCACGTCACTCGAATCTTCAGCATCCTTCACCACCGATGCGCTCAGCATCCAGAACGGCACGACCACGTTGACCCCGTCATGGCAATGGCTCGAGGTCCGCTCGCAGCACACCGTCACCGACGGGGTACCCGCCAGCCTGCAGTTCGACCTCGTCGGCGAAAATCATGCCATAACCTACGAGCACCCGTTCGACGGAACCTCGTCATGGTCGAATGATGATCAGGGGATGATTCACTGGGATCCCGTGAACGGCGTGAACCAGACGGTCAATGGCACCCGCGTGGACAGCACACTTCGCTTCCGCCTGAACGCGTCGTGGGACGACGAGGAGCAGTTGGCACTCAAGGTCCGGCTCGTGCTGGTCGATGGCAGGCGCAGCGTGCCGCGCCTCCAGCACTTCGGGCTCGGGGAGCGACTCGGAATCGAGAACGACATCGAGATCCGTTCATGGGCGATGCTCAACGATCTGGGCAACGAGATCCCCTCGAGCAGGTCCTACCTGAGAGCAGACGCCCCGATCACCGTGGAGGTCCAACTCGGATTCCCGGAGATGGAGCCATGGCAGACCCCACGCAGCGGCGATGTGGTGGTGAGGGTGTTCGCCAACAGTGTGGAGGTGGCGAACACCACCACGTTGAACGAGGGGCTCGCTTCTTTCCAACTGCGCACCCCGATGAGCACCCAGGACATCGAATACCGGGTCGATGTGATGTCCCTGCATGGCGCGGAGAATATCTCCACCATTCCACTGAATCGCACTTTCAAGATCGATTCGCTGGCACCGATGGTGATCGACCAGAACATCCGTCGCTACGACCACCTTGACCCCTCACTCGTCCAGCCCATCCGCTTCGAGGTCTACGACCGGCCCCTACTTCCCCATCAACTGTCGCTGATGCTCTGGCGCTCGTGGATTGATGATGTGGACTACAATGGAAAGACCAACGAGAGCGAGTTCCAGGCGATGCCCCTCACACCACCCTCGAACCTGTCCAAGGCGCAGGGTAACTACACCTTCAGTCTCGACGACACCGATGGGCCGGTTGGGGGACTGGTGGCCGGCTATGTGGCAGGATCGGACGCCGCTGGGAATCTGGTGACCCGCGGCGGTGGACCCGGCCTCGATGAACAGTTGTTCACCTACCAGTTGAAGGCTGACCAGCCTCCATGGATTACAGGAGAGGGTGGTTTCCTAGATGAGGGTGACCACTCTTGGCTGCACCCGGCCACGCGCTACGTGCTGAGCCTGCCGTTCGACGAACCGAATGGCATCTCAGACCTGTTATCGGTCGACCTGTCCTTGGCCTCGAACTCAGTGATGGACCAACTGCAGATGACCTGGAACCAGACCACAGGCAGGTGTACGACCACTTCGGATAACATCGTGCTGGAAGGATGCAGCGTGCGTGCGCGGCAGGGCGAGATCACCCCGTTCACCAGTCAACTCGAGATGCGTGTGGAGTTCCAGATCAACTGGGGACTGCCGCACGAGGGAGACCTGCGCCGCGCCCCCGCGATGACCGTTCTCGACAGGGGAGGTAATGAGCACTGGCTGGAACTGCCCCAACTGCGCTGGCGCTTCTCCGCGGACCTCGCCATCGTATCCGAATCCGTCATCCTCGAGGTCGACTCGGGCAGCGTGTTGGAACACAGGGCCTGGGTGCCGCCGGCAACCGGTCTGAACCTGACTGGCTACGTCGCGTTCCAGCCGACTGGGTCTCCGCCAACCGTCCCACTAAACGTCTCAATACTGCTAGATGGCCACCGAACGCTCATACCGACGACGGATGGCTTCTGGGAGGTGCGGCTGCAGGCTCCGGAGATATCGCAGAGCCATGCGCTCAGTTTCGAATTGAGCGGACTGCCCCCGGCAGCCAACGACGTGACCGACTCTGAGGCCTCGCTGTTCTGGATAGTCGTTGATGGCAACGCCCCGATCCCGATCGAGGTGAATTCACCCCGCGAAGGGGTCGAGATCCCCATGACCTCGCTATCCGCGTTGGAGATCGAGGTGGTGCTGAAGGAGCAGGAACAACTCGACATCGACAGCCTCTATCTGCACTGGAAGGTGGTCCGGGCGAACCAACCGGGAGGAAGCGCGGTTCTCGCCGGCGACCTGCCGTTGATGGTCGGTGGTGTGGCGGTAGGCCAATCCATCATCGCCACGGCGACACTTGACCTCGCCAGCCAGCTTCCCGCCGACGCCCACGTCGACAGTCTGCAACTGGCAGTCTGGGTCGTCGGCCGCGACCTCGCCGGCAACGGCATGTACAGCACCACCGAGTTCAACAGCGTGCGCTCCCCGTTCGCCATCTGGGACATGGAGCGACTGGCCGCGGACATCACGCTGACCGAGGTGTTCTATTCACGCACCGGCACCGTCCTCGCCGGCCAGACAGTGATGGTGACCATCGAACTGCGCAATGACGGCCGGGCCCCCGGAACCGCGTACTTCCTCGTGTATCAGGTGGGTGAGAACGGGGAAAACCGCACGCTCACGCCGCAAGCGGTGTCGGTGCTGGTACCGATTGACGGTCGCGTCACCCACGACATCGACTGGGTGCCGAAAGGATCGGGAGAACAGTGGGTGGTGGTGTCACTCGACGGTCAGCAGTGGCTCACTGGAGGTACCATCGAGGTGGACTCGGGTGCTGGAGGAGGTTCACTCGCCAATGCCTTCCAAGACGTCCCTATGTCCTACATGATACTGTTCGGTGGTCTCATCCTCATCCTAGCCGGTGTGGTGGCGGTGGCGCTCAGGTCTGGCGGTAGCCGCGAGTACTCGTATGACGGGACCGACGACGACTGGGACGATATGGAAGACGCCTGGTCCGACGAAGAAGAACAGGAGAAGAAGCCGCCAGCCCAACCCGTCTGGCAAGAGGGTTACACACCTCAACCACAAGGATATCCACAGCAGGGATACGCCCAACAGCCCCAGCAATGGCAGTATGGCCACCAACAGGGCCACTATCCTCAGCAGTGGCCGGACCAGCCACCCCAGCAGTGACGCAGGTGCTTGCGACGGATTGATAGCGACCGTCGGCGCGGACTCAGACGCGGGAGCAGGAGGGTTGCTGACAGTGTTCGACACTGAGGAAAGTCCCCTCTCCGCAGCGCAGGCGGTCCGGCGCAAGCCGGAGACCCGGGAGGGTCGGCTCTGGAGCAGAAACGAACCAGCATGGGTGTGTACGGTGAACCCGAGAGGGCGAGGTTGCCCACCGCTGGCTGAGACGAGCATCCCCGCCGGAGCAAGTCCGAACAGTTCTGTCGAGGCGCGCTGAAGAGGAACGGGTAGGACGCACAGTTGAATGCAACCAGCCATTCGGTGAACAGAAAGGGGCTTACTCCCTGCTCCCCACACCAACCATGCGAGCGCAGCCTTTCTTCAGGAACCCAACCTCAGTCCCAGAGTGCTGGTTCGAACACGGGAATCAGTCGAACAGCCCTTCGATGCTCGGCAGACCGTCCGACTCGGCCTGCTCTGCTGGAGGTGGGGGGTACGGCTGCTCGGGGATCTGCTGTGCAGGCGCAGGCTGCTGGAAGAGTTCGGGATTCGGCGCCACCGGTTGTACGGCGGCGCGCAGGTCGCGCTCGACCTCGATGGTTGAGGCGACTGGACCCGAGAACCAATCCTCCGCTCTGGGTGTCCGCGTAGCGCGTCGCTGCCGTATGATCATCCCCAGTACGGCGATGATGCAGACGATGAAGAAGAACGCCATCAGCATCTGTACCATGTTGCCGGAGACCTGCCAGACACCGTCATCAGCAGCCGTAGTCTGCTCGCCGCTCGTCGAGCCGGCATCAGACCCGTCATCAGGAGCATCTGGTCCAGGCTGCACCACACCGTCAGGTGCGACATCAGGCACCGGCCAACTGATCTCCTCCTCAGTGCTCGCCCATGTGCTGCCGGCATCGATGCGCACCTCCACGGTCAGATGATACTCACCTTCAGGGCGCTGGACGTACACCGTGACGCTCGCTCCATCGGCGATCTGCGTCAGCGGCTCGCCAGCGATCGTGAGTGACATGTTGCATCCCTGTTCGCAGGTCGCAGTGACGTTGAGCAGTGCGGATGCGTCCGTCTCCCCAGGCTGCTCGCTGCTCACCTCCACAGACAGAATCGGGCAGCCGCGGATAGAGCCGCGCAGGTCGACGCACTCGTCGACATCGTCCATGCGTCCGTCGCCGTCGGTGTCACGTTCCAAGGCGGCACAGCCGCGCGCATTCACCGTCTCCCCAGGGGGGGTCAGCGGACATTCGTCGAGCGCATCGGAGACGCCATCGCCATCACCATCCAGTTGTGACAGCGAGCACCCACGGGCATCGGCCACCTCTCCCGCTGGTGTCAGCGGACAGGTGTCATTGTCATCGGTGACGCCGTCGCCATCGGTGTCGAGCTGACTCAACGAGCAGCCTTGGGGATCGACCGACTCACCCGAAGGGGTGAACGGGCAGATGTCGACATCGTTCATCACCCCGTCCCAGTCGTAGTCCATCTGGTTGTCTGCGCACCCGTAGACGTTCACCGCGGCACCGGGGTCGGTTCCCGGGCAGTCGTCGAGGTCGTCGGTGATTCCATCCTCATCCGTATCGCGCTGGGACGCACTGCAACCGCTCACATCCGCCTGCTCATCGACCGGGGTGTCAGGACAGGCGTCGACATCGTTCATCACGCCGTCCGCGTCGTCATCTTTCTGCGACTCAGCGCAGCCATCCTCGTCCACCATGGCACCGTCAGGAGTGTTGGGGCAACGGTCATCGGCGTCGTTGACGCCATCATTGTCGCTGTCGAGGTCGGCGAGCCGGCAGCCAAGGTGGTTGACCGCATCCCCCAACGGCGTGCTGGGGCAGAGGTCGGCTGAATCCTCGATGCCATCCCCATCCGTGTCCGGCGTGTTGATCTGCTCGAGCACGTAGTGGGCAACCAACAGGTGTGTCGCCGCCGTGGGGTGCAGGCCATCGAAGAAGATGTATTCCTCGGGATTCGGCACTATCGCGTCACCTTGCTCACACAGACCGTCGCCGCTGTCGCAAGCGGTGTCGGTCGGGTTGGTGATGCCGTAGAACGAGCCGTTCAGGACCATGGTCTCGAACATATCCAGCATCCCGACCACCTGTATGGATACGCTGAGCGAAATCGCCAGCGCGGCCATGTCATTCGCCAGTCGGCTGTTGTAATCGAGCATCCGAAGGTGCATCGCCTGTTTGTCGCTGTCACTCTCATCTGCATAGTTCGGAGTCCTGTCTAGAGAAGGCATGTCCAGGATGAGGAACTGCTGCCCCCCGTTCTGGTTGAGGACCGTCACGTGGTCGGCGATGTTGTTGACGACCACCTGCGGGTTTTCCTGTCCCCCGCCGAGGAAGTCATTGCCACCGATCCATATAACGGCTAAATCTGTCTGCTGTAACCAGTGATTGTTGGTGTATTCGAGGACTTGAGTCCCGGTGTTGGGTATCACGAAACTGGTGCGTCCCCCGCCAGAGCGCGCTCCTCCGTACGCCCTGTTGGTGCCGCTGCTAGAGCCCTCTCCGTGGGAGATGGTCAGACCGAGCTGCTGTGAAACCAGTTCCGCCCAGATCGGTCCGTCAGCGAACCTCCCGTTCCAGTACGGGGGGGATTGAGGAAGCCTGGCAATTGAGTTGTAGGCATTGCCCATGTCGCTCAACGAGTCCCCGAACACGATGAACTTCGAAGGTGAGATCGGGATGGTGTGCTGCCAGATCACCATCTCGACCTCGTCCGCGGCCAGCAGGTTCGTCTGCGAGGAATCCCACAACTCGACCCTCAGCGTGTACTCGTAAGTGCCATTCCACACCAGATAGCCGTAGATGGAACCGCCCACGACCTGAGTGCTGCCCGAAGGTGTGATCGCCACTATGTTCGTGTTGCGCAGGGTCCCGTTGTTGGAGTATCCTTGGTAGAACTCAGTGACCAGCTTGTAGCCAGCGCTGGTGTCGAGGTCGGCCAGACTCACGTTCCAGCCGATCGACTGTCCCGAGTCGAACTCGGAGGCGTCGGCGGTGATGCTCACCGATTCATTGCCGCTGGCGGAAGCCACTGAAGGAACCCCTGCCACCAGCAGCAACTGCAGCAACAGCAACAGAGAGAGCAGCACGGAATGAGGTCGTCCGGGCGCGTGCATGTGCTCACCCTTGCTCCTGGGCACAATCATGCACCTTCGGGTCATTGAACACATGGCTCCATAGATATCGTTTGCATTTGGGGCAATGGATGACCATTTCGACTTCGTCATCAGCCATCAGCCACCACTCTCCGATATGATGACCGGCTGGCGTGCGCCACTGTTCAATATGTCGCATTCGTGAGAGGTCAGCCGAGTTCAGCGTCTAGCGTCGCATCGCTCGCCATCTGCACCGATTCGTCGTAGTCCTGCCAGGGACTTTTTCCGGTCAGTTTACCCTTGATGGTTTGCCAAGCCACGAGCAGCGCCGGGAGCAGGATCGCCGAGGTGAGCAGCGCGAGGAAGATCAGCATCATCATCAGCAGGAAGAAGTTCCTCAGGGCGGGTATGGCGACAGTCAGCCCAGCAGCCAGTCCAGCACAGGTGGTGGCGGTGGTCTCGAAGATCGTCTGGCCGGTGCGCGCGACCGCCTTGACGATGCCACCCGGGGTCTCGCCCTCCTCCCGTATCCGGTCCATGACATGTATCGAGTCGTCGACACCTATGCCGAACACTATCGTGCTGACCATGGCGGTGAACACGTTGACGTTGACATCTCCGCTGCGCATCAGGAGCGGCTGCCAGAGCACGACCACCGCAACGGCAGTCATGGTGAAGAATGCCAGTCGCGGACTCCTGAACAGGAAGCACATCACGATCAGCAGCACGATCATCGTGGCGATGGTGGCGTCTTTCTGCGCGTCGTGGATGCCGAGGTTGATGTCCAGTGAGACCGGCAGTCCACCGGTGAGCAGGGAGTTACTCACTCCTTCGACATCGAGCCCATCTTCGAGGTATGAGTCGATCAGGATGCGCAGTTCCCCGGCGTATGACAGACGGATGTACGGTTGGTTGACGTAGACGAGTGTCTTCGTCTCGCCGAGGTTCGGCACAGGCTCGTTCATCAGCATCGAGCGCACCTCGAACGAGAGGGTGTCGAAGGCGACGTTGACCATCGCATCACGTGTCGTGAGCGTGGTCATGACCGCATCACCGCTGGTGATGCATTCGGGTTGCAGTACATCATCCCAGCAAGGAGAGTGCAGCAGTTCCCACAGGCTGCGGTCGTACAGTTCAACACCTGAGACATTGACGTTGATGTGTACAGCCTTGAGGATCGTCACCAGGCTGATGCTGGTCGTGTTCGCCACCCTGTCGATACGTTGAGTCTGCATCTCCTCTATGCTGTCGAGCACAGCGATGTCCCGAATGGGCGCGGTGTCGTTGTGTCTCCCTCGATCGGTGGCATCGACGATGAACATGCTCGTCTGCCCACCATCGAACACCCGCGAGTACTCGGCAAGCGTCTCATAGGACTCCAAATCAGGCGGGACTTCATTCGACCCGGCGGTGATGTCCTTGCCGAACTCATCGCTGAGGTACCACGCACCAATGCCACTGATTATCAGGGTGACAATCAGCACCGCCCACACGCCGCGCACCGGTATCTCACCGATGCGCGCCCACACCTTCTCAGCCTGCTTCCCGCCCTTTTTCTGATAGCGTACCATCCATCCGAGCGTGGGCACCAGCACCATGCTGAAGATGAAGGTGCAGGTGATGCCTAGCACCAGCGTGATTCCCACGGTGCGCATCGGTTGGATGGGCACAAGCCATGCCCAAGCGAGCACGCTGAATCCGGCGATTGTCGTGATCGCCGATAGCAGTACAGCGTGTCCGGTGGTCATCACGGATTGTGTGGTCGCCTTGAGGTACAGGTCGGGGTCCCATGGATCGAGCACCTCTGGAATATCTCCGTCGCGTCGCGCCCTCCACACCTCCTCCGCGTTCTCCTCAAGCAACTTGTTGCGGTTCTCCTCGATACGATTGATGAGATGCAACGCGTAATCGACGCCGAGTCCGATGAGGATGGGGCCTGCGGCGATGATCATCGGTGTGAGCATGATGTCCAGCAGCACGGTCGCCCCGAAGGTGACCGCGAGGCTCATCACGATCGGCGTGCCGCAGATGATGATCACCTTCGGGTTGCGGTGCAACACGACCATCGTGATGCAGACGAAGGCCAGGCTGAGCGGCAGCATCTCCTGGAGCGCGAGGTAGACAGCGTCTGAGACGTCGTGCAGGACAGGGGTGAGGCCGGTGATGGTGATCGCCTGGCGGGCGGGCAACTCCTCCCAGCGCTCTGGATCCATGCTGGAGAGCCTGAGGTCGGCGTAGTCGCGAGCACACAGGGCGTCGTTGTACGGGTCACTGTCCGGGTTGTCATACGCTTCGTGGATGGCGGGGTTGTCAGCGCAATCGTCGAGCACGTGTCTCAGGTGCAGCAGGAACGCCCTGTGGTCCTGGATGGTATCTCCCGAGGGGTCTGTACGGGAATCGATGTCCGTCCCCTGCATCTCGAAGCGGATTCCCATCACGATGACCGCAGTGTCGTTGATGTTGTCCCCATTCGTGTCGACCACGAGACTCTCGAGCGCGCTGCCGAGGTTGTCGATGATGTTGTCAACCTCTTCCTGGTTGTCGGGAATCACGTAATCCTCCCTTGGATCCTGCCCCATCACGGGGCATCCTTGCGCGGAGGTGAACGACGGAGGCAAGTGCTCTTCGGAGGCGCAGGCGAACCTGCCTGAGGCGGAATTCGACTCCTTGACCAGTTGGGATACGCTCAGCACCCAGACGACCCCGTCCTCCCGGCCGCGGTCCTCTTTCGACCAGTCGATTCCTCTGGCGTACCTGCCTTCCGCCTTGTTGTCGTCATCACCTTCGAGGAAACTGATCTGTTTGAGGATGGCCACATCCGTGATGTCCTCGGTTCCCCGAATCGCCGGGTCTGCGATGGCGTTGTTCGTGTGGATGTAGAGCAGCACGATGTCGGTCGACCACTGCTCGCGCACCTCGAGCAGCAAATCGGTCGATTCGGCGCCGTCCGGCAGGTAGACCTCGAGATCGCCGTTGATCTGCTGTCCGAAGTCGAGCGCGTCCTTGCCGATGAGCGCGGTGAGCAGCACCATCATCACCACGATCGGGCCGGGTGAGCGCAGCAGGGCGCGGTAGAAGCGGTCGACCTGGTTCTCGGTGAAGTCGTGCATCCGCGCCCCGATGTCATCGGTGACTACCTTGAACTCCTCGGAGATATCGCTCAAGCTGGTCAACACCGGGTTTGTCTTCAATCCGGTCAGCAGACGCTTGATCCGATCAGCTGCCGCGGAATCAGCAGGATCGGACGCCATCGGAGGGACGCGGCTCAAGGCCCTCCATCAAGCGTTCGCAGCACTTTCGTGCTGCGAGAGCGTATGCGAGGGCGTCAATCGATGCCGAAGTTGGTCAGCAGCAGCCGCCGCAGGATGTGTCGGGCGGTATGCAGGATGATTCCAGTGAACATCAGCGAGATGCCCAGCATGCCGATCCAGGCTGCCGTGAGCCCGGGGCCCACATCCAATGACACAGTACCGTCCGTCAGTTGGTTGACGCTGTTGAGCGCGCGCATGCCGATACCCGCCCCTAGGCTCAGCAGAGCCGCCCCAGGAGCTCCGAACACGATCAACGGCTTCTTCTGCGACAGGCTGACCAGCGCATACGAGAGCACCGTGAATCCGTGGCTCATTGCAGTGAAGCGGGATCCTTTGGGGACATCGTAGCGAACCACTGTCGGGACCTCGTGAACCGTCAGGTCGTTGGAGGCGCATTCCTCGAGCATCTCCAAAGTCGATTCCATGCCGTCCTGCTCGAACCTGAGGCGCTTGAGTGCTCGGCGGCTGAAGGCGCGATAACCACTCTGGGTGTCCTTGATCCCAAGATTGCTGGCGAGGTTCGATGCGGTTGAGATGACCTTGACGCCCAGCTTTCTATAGGAGGGCATGGCGTCTCCGCTGCCACCGTCGATGAACCGCGAGCCGATGACGAAATCTGCTCTGCCATCGAGTATCGGAGCGAGCAGGGCCGGTATGTCGTCGGGGTCGTGCTGACCGTCGCTGTCGAGGATGACCAGCACCTCGGCATCTAGCTCGCGAGCGATGGCGAAGATCGACTTGAGCGCACCTCCGTAACCGCGGTTGTAGCGGTGCTGGTGCACCTGGGCCCCGCACTTGCGGGCAATGCGCGCCGAGGCGTCGGATGAACCGTCGTCGAGGCAGAGTACTTCGTCGACGTGGCGCTTCGCCTGCAGCACGACGGAACCGACGGTCTCCTCTTCGTTGTAGAGGGGCATCGCCGCGATGATGGGACCGTTCCCGCGCGACGCGCAAGGCTCCTCAGAGGCCGCCTGCATCGATGTTTCTCCCCCCGGGTGCGATATTTAGTTGTTCAGTCTGACAGGTTCGAATCTTACATTAAGACTACCCTGCGCAGCCTGCGAGCGGGAGAGTGGCCAGCAGAGAGAAACATCGGTGTGGCACGCCCGAGCCCCGCGAGGCTCGGACGCGCCGGGGGATCAGCATCAGTTGTCCTGAAGCTGGCTGACGGTCGTGACGGCTCGTTCGCCATCGATGACGCGGCGCACCGCGTTCATGCTGATGACGAGCGGCACGTAGGTCTGGCCATCGCTGGTCTCGTAGGTCGAGCAGTCCTGGAAGGCGCTGGTGTTGATCGAGATCTTCAGCGCACCTCCGGCGTTGCTCTTGCGGACGTAGCCGACCAACAGTGAGTCGGGCATGTCCATTTCGGTCTGGTTTCCATTCTCTTCGGTTTGTGTCTTTTTTGTCATTTCATCACATTCCCGGCGCATCTGGTCGTTGTAGTGTTCATCGTCGTGAGCACCGAGTTGACCACCTCTCTCCGACGGTCCATGTCAGATTCGGTGACCCCCATACCACTTCGCGCTGAATGTGACACCGCTCCCCTTTGGGGAGGCCGCTGAAAGTGAAACATGGCAGCACAGCCGCTCCACGCCGGCGCGCAACGGTCAAGGGGGGGAGGTCGGTCGCCGGGCGCACCATGCATTGTCTCGTGACCGGTGGAGCGGGCTTCGTTGGCTCGCATCTTGTCGACCTGTTGGTTGAGAAGGGGCATGAGGTCAGGGTGTTCGACAACCTGTCGAGCGGACGCCGTGATTTCCTCTCCCACCATGGTGATGTGGTGAGTCTCGTCACCGGGGACCTGCTGGACCTCGAGGCGGTCAAGGGGGCCATGGAGGGCATCGAGATCGTCTACCATCTGGCAGCGAATCCGGACATCCGGCTGGGCACCAGCGTCACCGACACCGACCTCAAGCAAGGCACGGTCGCGACATACAACGTGCTCGAGGCGATGAGATCGGCGGGAGTCCCGAAGATCGCATTCGCATCGTCCTCGGTCGTCTACGGCGAGGCGGCTGAGATGCCTACCCCGGAGGACTACGGTCCGCTGTTCCCGATCTCACTCTACGGTGCCAGCAAACTCGGCTCCGAGGCGCTGATCACCTCCTTCATGGGGACCTTCGGGCTGCAGGGCTGGCTGTTCCGCTTCGCCAACATCGTCGGCGCGCGCGGCACACACGGGGTCATCTTCGACTTCATCCACAAACTCAAGGCCGACCCCACTCGACTCGAGGTGCTCGGCGACGGACGACAGGAGAAATCGTACATGGAGGTCCGCGACTGTGCTGCAGCCATGCTGCACCTTGTGTCTGCTGCCGATGAGCCGATCAACTGCTACAACCTGGGCAGCAGCGACACATGCAGCGTACGCCGTATCGCCGAGATCGTGGTCGAGGAGTCAGGCTTGCCGGATGTCAGCATAGAGTACACCGGCGGCGACCGCGGCTGGGCGGGTGACGTGCCCAAGGCGATGCTCGATGCGAGCAGGATGGAGGCCGCGGGTTACAGCCCTAAGTTTGATTCAGAGGGAGCGGTGCGGTACACCACGAAGGTGCTGTTCGAGGAGATCGGGTGACGTGCAGATGAACGAACAGAGGCGCGCGCTGCTGCGCGATGAGGATGGTGACGGACGACTGTGGGCGGCGTTCGCCGTGATGGGGATGCTCACGGTGATGTTCGCGGTGCTGATCATCTACTCCGTGGCACCGGACATCGGTCCCGAGGAGGGGAAACTGGCACCGAACCTCATCGCCCCGGCCCATCCTGCAGGCGCTGCTGACTGGGGTGACCAGTTCGTCCTCTATGACGACATGAACAGGGACTGGGTTGAAGGTGAGACAGGCTCGTGGTACGTCATCCAGTTCATCGACACCGACTGTGGTCACTGCTGGACCGAGGCGGAGGAGATGAGCATCATGCACGACCAGTTCGGCAGTTACGTGAAATTCATCACCGTCGGCATCTCGCTCGGCATCCCAGGGTGGTCCACCAGTCCAGACGAGATCATCGCCTTCCAGGAGCGCAGCGACTACGACGGCTGCAACGGCGGCAAGAACTGCAACACCCGCCCCGGCGAAGCGCACAGCTGGACCTACCTCAACGACATAGATGGCAGTGAGAAGTCCGAGTGGGAGGTGTCGTCGACTCCGTTCGCGATCATCCTGCAACCCAACGGGGTGGTGGCCTGGAACATGGGCCAGCATGAGCCCCAGGAGGGGGGGCTTCCAACGGCGATGAACAACCTGTTCGGCGGTGGTGCCTGAATGCTGCACGAACTCGATCCGATGCTCTACGTGCTCGCCGTCATCATCGGCATCGGCTGCATCATACCACTGCAGCAGGCGCGTAAGATTCTTGGTTCACTGAAACAGGAGAAGATTGTCGGTTGGCCGCACACGCGCAGGATGCTGCTCGGTCTGAATGTGGTCATCTTCGGCGGTCTGCTGGCCTCCACCTGGACCTGGGTCATCCATCGTCAGTTGCTCGGAGCAGGAGCGAGCACCGCCTGCACCGCGCAGGGCTGTCACACGCTCATCGGTGACAGCCGTTGGAACGAGGTGCCATTGCTGGGTGTCGAATGGGGGATATTCGGGCTGCTGGCGTTCACCGTGCTCGGCTTCATCGCCCTCTCGCTGCTGTTCTCTCCTACCGAGGGCTGGAACCGCACCTGGCTCAAGGGTGGCCTCGTCTTCTCGGGCCTCGGCCTCCCTGCAGTCGCCTGGCTCGTGCTGGTCGAACTGGTGCTCGCTGATGGCGCACCCGTCATCTGCCCCTTCTGCACGATGGCGCACATCGCCACCGTAGCCTCCTTCGTGTTGTTCCTGCTGCTCTCGAAGGCGCATGATGCCGGGGACTGGGAGAAGGCGGTCGAGCCACTCTCCTGAGTCTCACCAGCACGTGAGCCCTTTGCTGGATGTTCCTACCTTGGCCTAAGGTTGGTAGACGCCGTCGAGTTCGAACATCTGTTCGTCGGTATCCTTCTCGACGGGCAGCAGGCGCATGACGGTCACTTCGATCTTCTCGCAGGTGGGATACTCCTCGCGCAGCTCCTGATAGAGACGCGCCTGCACGTCGTGCACGTCCCGGCCGCGCAGGATGGAGAGGTGTTTGAGGGGCTCTTGTCCAGAGATCTCCACTAGGTACTCGACGATCCATTCACGCTTGACGACGACTGTCCCGTCGCGCAGGTCTCCTGATTCGGTTTTCCTCTCCATCAAGATGATGATGGTGGTAATGGGTCATAAAGCAATTCATGGAACATACGCGAACAGGGACACGAATACCTTATTGGGGTCCACGGAGAAATCATGGTGTTTCGGCGGACGGGTTCGCGCCGAACGCGATACGGGCGTCAGGTGTCCTCGGCAGGCGCCTCGGAGTCCAATCCGGTCCAAGGGGCGATTCGTGATGAGATCTCGGGCGCCATCAACAGACAGGAGAGGAACAGTATGGCGACGAGGATCCATCCGCCACCGGCTCCTTCGAGCACCTTGTCCCGTTGCATGGCCGAGACGACGCCGAGCACGCGCAGGTCATCGTCCCCGATGATCGATTCATGCACCACCGTGAATCCCAGGCTGCCGAGCGTCCATGACGCGTCTGGCACCAACTGGAGTCTCAGATGAATCACGTCGTCGTGACGTTCGAGCGTGGCGCTCCACGCCTCGACAGGCTCGGCGAATGCCACTGAAGCCGCCGCCGCCTCTCGTTCTGAGTCAGCGACTTCGGACAATGGCACCTCGATCAGCGCCCGCGCCACACCCTGATGCCTACGGATGCCATTCATCTGGGCCGCCTCCTCGGCACCGAGGTCGACATCATCCTCAGTCACGAACAGGCTCAACTGGGTGTCGTTGAGCTTCTGGCCTGGCTCCACCTCCAGCAGCACATCGATGATGATGGAGACGTGCGTCCGCTCCACTCTCAGGTCCAACTCGGTGTCAGCGCGCCGTTCGCTCTCCGCCGCCAGCAGCAGCAGCTGCAGCCTCCCTTCGCTCACCTCTCCGGTGAACTGCCCTTGACCATCGTGCCAGAAGGACGGGACGGGAAGCGTGGCAGGATTCTCCCCCGCCCGTACTATCCTGTGCGACGAGATGCGTGTTCCGAGCGGGTCGGAACCATCGTCCGGGTGCAAGGCTATGCGCTGGACCCGCGGGGAAACGGACTGCTCGAAATCGCTCACGCGCGGATCGGTACGAGCGCAGATTTCGCACCATGTGGCGGTGACCTCCTCTTGCAGGACCGTGCCACCGCCGCTCACCTGCAGTGAACCTTCGAGCAGCGAGCCCTCGCCCATCGGTTCCGCTGTTGCCGGAAGCGCGAGTGCCGACGCCAGCAGTAATGACAGCGCCAGCGCGCGGACCACGACTGATGAAGCGCGCGTGCCACTCGTTCTCGCCATGCTGTCCAGCACCGACCATCCCACGCGCCCCCTTTACATATGCCCGGCGGCGCCGGCCGCACGATGGGCAGTTGGCGAGGGTCGACGCACCGGAGCGACGCATGGCGACGCGAAGCGCGCAACTCGGGTTATCGCACACGTTCGGCGTTCAAGTTGAAGCAGATCCAGCAGCGGTTCGGGGTGATCCGTGAGGGTGACACCGTGCTCGATGTCGGTTGTCATCCCGGGGGTTGGTCCCAGGTGGCAGTCGAGGAGGTGGGCGAGGATGGTGCGGTCATCGGAGTCGACCTGAAGGGATGCGCACCGGTGGAGGGCTGTACGTTCGTCGTCGGCGACATCACCGATGAAGGTACACATCAGCGCATCCGCGACGTGCTCGATGGCGAGCTCCTGCGCGTCGTGGTGTCGGACATCTCCCCCGGGTTGACGGGGCAGTACGAGATGGACCAGGCCATCTCCACTGAACTCGTGTGCGCGGTGTTCGATTTCGCATACCCTCTCATGGGCCCAGGTGGGGTGTTGGTGACCAAGGTGTTCCAGGGCAGAGGTATCGAGGCGCTCATTTCCGCCGCCAACACCCGCTTCTCCAACGTGCAGCGCTTCTCTCCCGATGCCAGCCGCAGCAGTTCCTCTGAAACATACCTGGTCTGTCGCAACAGGAAGGACAAACCCAGCAAGGGAACCGGCACCATGTCGGTGCAGGAGTTGGTGGACCGGAGCCTTGCGGATGATGGGTTCGTGATTCCCGCGGACGAGGTCGACGAGCGGCAGGCCGCGGGCCGCGTCGGATTCAGGCTTGTCAGGTCCGCTATCGACGAGGAAGAGTGACGTTCACTTTGAGGCGTCGTGGTGAACGCGAAGGCCGCGCCGTGCACTTTCAGTATCGGGCTCTCCCCCACCGCAACAGACAACCCGTGGCGCTCAGTTGACCTTGGTATGTCTCGAACGATGAGAACGACGAACCGGAATGGAAGAACGAATGGAAACGATGCCACCAGCGAGAGGACGCTGGCGATCCTGCGTCACGCAGGGCTCGCCGAGTCGGTGGGTGGTGCCGAGGCTTACGCAGCACCCAAGCCTGCGCGAATGCAGGTGCGGGAACTCAAGCCTGGAGCTGGGTTCACCAGTCTGGAGGTACTCGTGCTGCGTCGCTATCCCCGCCGGTTGGTCTCGAGTTCCAACTACCATGGTGCGGTAGCCGCTGGTTGCGCGCGTGATGAGACCGGGATCGTCGGGCTCGTCCTGTGGGGTGATCAGGTGGATCAGGTGACCACCGGGAACGTCGTGCGCATCGAGAGCGGATGGTGCCGGCGCAGCCACGGTGAACTGGTTGTCAGCACGGGGCGGCATGGCCGGTTGACCGTGCTCGACGCGTGAGTGCCCACAGCGACGACGTATGCCGTTGAGCAATCATAAAAGGGGGCAGCCGTTCGGCGGTCTGCCCGAGGTTGTGAGGATGAGCAGGAAAGCCGATGTCTGCACCGCTTCAGGGCGTCCGTTGACAGAGCAGAAGAGCACCGCTTTTCCCTGCCCGAGCTGCGGCGAGGGCATCGGTCGCAGCGCTCGTTGCCGCAACCAAGGTGTCGCATACATCTGCCCCGGTTGCGGCTTCAAGGGTCCCTGAGGTGGAACGATGGGCCGTGTCGCGATCCGCTACAAGATAATGTGCGACCCGGACGCCGACGCAGACGCAGACGCGATTGCCGCCGCAATGGAATCCTTGGAGAGTGAAGTCGGCGTCGTCCAGATGGTCGAGACCAAGCCGCTCGCCTTCGGAATCATGTTCGTCGAGGCGCACTGTGTGATCGACGAGGGCGACGGCACGCTCGACGCCTTCGAAGACGAGATCCGTGCGATCTCCGGGGTCGGCGAGATCGAGGTTCTGCAGATCGGTCTCATCTGAACGGTTCGCCGGACATCATCCGGCTCGGCTGCCACTCATCTCAGCGCTGGTGTATCGGCGTGCGCATCAGTTCGCGCATCAAGGTGGTCGCATAGGTTCCCGGTGGCAGACTGAAGCGGAAGCGGACGGCGCCACCATCGGGGTGCCAGCATTCCCCGGGCCGCGGGCCTTCCTTCCAGCGCTGGCCTAGGTCGTCCCCCTCGACCAGTGCAGCCACTTCATGCGTCAGTTCCACGAATTGTGCGGTCAGCGCTCGGCGCGTCCCCCTCGTTGTCAGGCGGGGAATCTCCGAGACCTTCCAGTCGGTCGAATCGAGTCCGAGGTCAATCAACACCGCGCGCTCCAGCTCCCCGACCTCATCCAGCGCGGGCACGGATTCGGCCCCGGGCAGCGGGCCGGTGACCACCAGTCGCCCACGGCGACAGTTCCGGGCGATGCGCTCCAAGGTATCCTCCTCGACGATGGAGAGTTTTCCGACATTGACCTTACCTCCCTCCAGCAGGGGTCCGACGAGGTCCCCTACGAGGGGAGAGGTCAGCGGCATGCCTCGCTCGATTCGCCCTACCAGCACATGGTTGAACACAAGTGACTGCAGCGCGTGTATGGTCATCAGTTGCAGGTTGTTCGGCAGTCTGCGGAACGCCCCCCTCCAATCGTTCTCCCGCTTCTTGAGGTGGTTGAGCATATCCCGCTCGAACCCGAGTTGTCTGGGGATCACCTCCAGCGCCGCCTCCACTGACCGCTGCTTGCGCCAACACTCACGGAAGAGCGACACCTCCTCTGTCTCCCTCTTTCCTGGCATGCCGAGGTAGGTGTCCACAGCCCCCTGGAAGTCACCTTCGAGCACATGCCGCCCGACCTCCGCGGTGACCGGACGCGTCGACCCGAACCGCTGTGGGCCGACCCAGTTCGGGAAGCGGGCTTCACCAAGTCGTTCTTCGAGGCCGGCGATGATCGAATCCACCTGTTCGACTGCTTCCTCGCCGCTCATCGGGGATCCGTCGGAGTCGGCACAGCCGCGCACCACGATCGTGAATCTGTTGCACTCGTGGTCTCCCAGCCGCAACTTCTGGTGGCGACGGCCGAGCACCTCGATGGCGACGTCCTTCACCTCGACAAGCTCGACCTTGTGCACCGGCGCATCGATGACGAACAGTTGCGTTGTCACTGCACGTTTGTCCTTCGTCCCTGAGAAGAAGATCCGCTTGCGACTGATGCTCAACTCCCGTGCCAGTCTGCTGACGAAGCGATTGGTCTCCCAGTCCGTGAGTGTGATGCGCGCGACCGTGAACCTGCCTTTGGGGTCGAGCGCCGGTGTCTTGGCCACCTCCTCGACTCGGAAGTCCTCGACCCGCACCTTCAGCAGTCCACCGATACCTTCTGCCTCTGAGATCCAGGTGGAGAGTCCTAGGCTCTGCGCCAGTTGGTCTTCGGGCATCGAGCAGCCGCCTCAGGACAACTTGACTTTCCCGAATTCCTTGGCGATCTTGGAGCACAGGGCCTTCAGCACTTTCGATGCATCCTTGCCTTTCTTAACTCGGATGTAGAGTTCAGGTTCGTCGAGGTCGGGGTGTCCCAGGAAGTAGTTCGCGTATTCGACATCCTTGTTCTCGTTCAGTCGACTACGGAACAGCTGTAGAGCGGTGTGGCTCTCTCCGCTGATGCGCATTCGCAACTCTCCGCCCTCGTCTAGAAGCACCTTGATCGCCATAGTGAACGGTTCGGCGACCTGAGCGCCCATATTCAACCTTTGGAGTAATCCGGCCGCTACGCGGCCTCGCTGCCTTCGTTGTTATCAACCGCCTTCATTTCGGCCGTTCCATGTCCAGCGGCAGCGTTCTGCCCTCGGCAGAGAGGTTGGAGTCGCTGCTCAAGGTGGGGGCCTTGCCGCTGCTCGGCGCCGCCTTCCTGCTCACGCTGGTACTCGGCTCGTTCCTGTTCCCGCTGCCCTCGTTCCACACCGATCTGGCCGAGTTCAGTCCTGTATCGGACACGGACGCCGCCGAAGCGCGCATCCTGGCGGAGTTCGGGGATGAGTCCCGGCTGCTCGGTGTGCATGTGAAGAGCACGTCCGGCGACGGCAATGCTCTCAGCATCGCTTCCCTGCAGCAGCAGCAGACCGATCTTGAGGCGTTGCGCGAGTGGGCCTCGCAGAACGGCCACCTCATAGTGGGGTCGATGACGGCTCCGGAGATAATCCAGCGGGCGCTGGATGAGGAGACCGACGACGGACTCAGCCTGCAGGATGTCACCAGTTGGGAGCAGTTGATCAACGAGACCGTGCCCTCGGGAACACAGTGCATCGACGGGGCGGCTGATGAGGAACTGGTGACCTTGGCGGGGTTCGCCAAGGATGCATTGGTGCATCGGGACCTGGTGTTCGAGGAGACCACCTGCGCTTGGCTTGACGCGAACCGCTCTTCAGGGGATGCCACCCCGTTCGCGTCGAGCACGCTGTGGGTGCTGTACATCAATCCGGACCTCGAGGACGAGGTTCGCCAGAACATGGTGAACCTGCTGCGCCTGCAACTGAACCAGATGGAGGCTGCAGATGGAAGCGACCTCGAATACGGTGTCATCTCCAACGACCTCATCAGCCACGACATCAACCAGGGGACCCTGGGCAATCTCGTCTGGCTTATCGCCGGTGCAGTGGCGGTGGTCGTGCTGCTGCTCGCCATCGCCTTCCGCTCGGTGCAGGGGGTGGCCTTCCCCCTCGTGGCACTCAGCATGGCGTTGGTGTGGACATATGGTGGTCTCGCCGTCTTCCACTCCCGCTTCTCGGTGCTCGAGGTCGCCGTGGCACCGGTGGTCCTGGGCCTCGGAATCGATTACTCGATCCATCTGCAACGGTTCTACAACGTCGCGCGCGACGAGGGACAGAACGCCGCCGCCGCTTGGGTCTCGGCCTGCCGCGCGCTCTCACTCCCCCTGTCGATCGCCGTGGTCACCACGATCGCCGCCTTCCTCGCCAACGTGGTCTCACCTCTTCCTCCCGTGCGCCTGTTCGGACTGACACTCGCCTTCGGGGTCCTGTCCGCGTTCGTGACCGCCACCGTCGTCGTCGGTTCGATGCATGTGCTGATGGAGGGTGCAAGGGACAGGCTGGCGCGGAGAGCCGAGCGAGAGATGACCAGTCGCTTCGCACGTGAACTCGTCATCGCCCAGCGCAGGACTCAAGCCGTGGTGCTCGTGCTGGTAACGCTGCTCACCGTCGGCTCGGTCGTGATCGCCGCCTCCCGCCTCGAGACCGAGTTCGACCTGACTGACTTCCTCGCAGAGGACATGGAGATCATGCAGGTCAGGGACGAGTTGTTCGCCTCCTACGAGGTGACGGGCTGGAGGCCGATCTACATCCTGATCGAGCCGCAGCCCGGCGCCGATTCGATCGTGGACGATAGCGCATTCGTGGATTCCCTCGACCAGATGGATGCCCGTATACGACTCGCTCCGCGCGTCATCATCCCCCGCTCCGCCGGTGAGGGGAAGGCGATGTACGAAGGTGTGCACCCGCTGCTCACCGATGCGATCGAGCAGGATCCCGACTTCGGCCAGAGGCACCACCTCTCCTTGCTCGGCAACGAACTCGTGACTTCGGCCAGCTACCAGTCAGGAGACTTGGCGGCAGCGTTGGCCGAACTGAGCCAGAACCGCTCCTTGGCGGACCCCTTGACTGGCGAGGACTGGAGCACTCGGGTGGCGAATTCGGTCGTGCTTGACGAGTCTGGAGGGGGTGCGCGCATCGAATACATGCGGGTCGAAGTGCAGATGCAGGCATCATCGAACAGCGAGATCAAGGAAGCTGTCGACGGTATGCTGGAAGTCGTCGAGCAGTCGAGTGGACGCTACGGCATGGATGCTCGGATGTACGTGACCGGGGACCTCGTGGCACTCACGACGGTGATGCAGGGGTTGACGACCTCGCAACTGGAATCCACCGGAATCAGCCTGGCAGTCTCGTTCATCGTTCTGCTCGCCATCACCCGGCGCATCGGACCGGCTGTGATGGTGATCACCCCGGTGGCGGTCGCCGCCGTATGGGTGGTCGGCGGAATGGCGCTGCTGAACCTCAACTGGAATGTGCTCACGGTGATGGTCACGGCGTTGACCATCGGGCTGGGAATCGATTACTCGATCCACGTGTGGCAGCGGTTCGAGGTCGCCTGCAGCGAAGGAATGGATCCCTGGTCGGCACTGCGCGAGACGCACGCGACGACGGGG
>JAKUTA010000030.1 GCA_022447885.1 Candidatus Poseidoniales archaeon
CGTCCTGCACCTCGCGCACACGCGCCATGTGACGGACCCGCTGGGCCTCGGTCTCGCCGAAGCCGAACACGTTGGTCGCTGAGGTGGTCAGGCCGAGGCTCTGCGCCTCGGACATCACTCGCAGCCAGTTGTCGGCGGAGCCCTTCTTGGGCGACACGTCGAGGCGCACCTCGTCCACCAGCATCTCAGCACCGCCACCGGGAAGCCCGTGCATCCCGCACTCCTGGAAGCGGCGCAGCACCTCGAGGGTGGACAACTCGGTGACATCGGCGATTCCCTCGATCTCGATGGGCGAGAAGCAGTCGAGGGCGATGGTGGGGTGGTTGGTGCGCAGGTGGCGCAGCAGGTCCTCGTACCACTCGATGGGCAGGTCCGGATGGACTCCCCCCTGCATGAGGATGCGCACTCCCTCGATGTCCTCGAGTTCGCGCACTCGCTCGCTGATCTGCTCGTAGGTCTGGGTGTACGTCTCGGCGTGACCGGGTGGGCGGTAGAAGGAGCAGAACTGGCAGTTGATGGTGCAGACGTTGGTGTAGTTGACGTTGCGGTCGACCATGTAGCTGACCACGCCACCGGGAACCTGGGTGCGCCTGCGCTCAAGCGCCGCCTGCTGAAGTTCCGCCAGATCCGCCTTCTCGTAGAGGATGGTAGCCTCCTCCTCCGTCAGCCGCGCCGCACCCGCTTCTGCCTGTGCCGCCAGAATGTCCCGCCACTGCATACCGTCACCACCTCAGGCGTTCGTCCCGATGAGCGCTTCCAGTTCCGCCACTTCCTTCGGACAGGCGGCCGTCAGGACGTCCGGTTCACCGTCGGTGATGAGCACGTCATCCTCGATGCGCACACCGATGCCGGCGTATCTCTCGGGGCACTGCACATCCCCTCGCCAGGCGCCGAAGTAGAGTCCGGGCTCGACGGTGATCACCATTCCCACCTCGAACTCACGCGGCTCGTCATCAGGTCGGTAGACTCCCACGTCGTGGACATCCAATCCGAGCCAATGTCCGGTGTTGTGCATGTACCACAGCCCCAGCTGTTCAACGCTGAGCGCTTCCTCCAGATTCGGGCCCTCGAGCACCCCGAGGTCTAGCAGCCCTTGGGCCATGGCCTCCTTGGCGGCGGCGTGGGGGGCGTCGTAGGGGTTGCCCACCCGGCAGGCGTCGATTGCGGCCAGTTGTGCGTTCAGCACGATGTCGTAGATCTCCCGCTGGGCGTCGCTGAACTTACCGTTGACAGGCCATGTCCGGGTGATGTCCGCTGCGTAGCCGTTCACTTCGCAGCCAGCGTCGATGAGCACGAGGTCACCGTCGGCGACGGTGCCGTCATTGTCCTGATAGTGCAGGATGGTGGCATTGTCGCCCCCGCCCACGATGCTCGGATAGGCCCAGCGGCTCCCGTGCCACAGGAAGCAGCCTTCGATGAGGGATTGCAACTGGTATTCGGCAACTCCACCAGTGCTACCGCGCATCGCTTCGATGTGTGCCAATGATGAGATCTGGCAGGCATGGCGCATCTGGGATAACTCGGATTCTGACTTGATGAGCCGCATCTCTGACAGCATTGGCCTCGGGTCGCAAAGGTCGGCAGGGCCGCTTCCCTTGCGCTGGCGGTCGCGACTCTGTTCGAGCAGTGCTGAATCGACCAGTGTGTCGACCCTGTCTGAAAGTCCGCGGATGTGGTAGACCGACCTACATGCGTCGAGCAGCGGTTTCAGCCCATCCTCCAGTTCGTCGACCGAAGCAGCCTCATCGACCGGCCAATCAGCCAGGGCGCCATCGACTCCGGGGCGCAGCCCGGTCCACGTCTCGGCCAGAACATCCCGCGGTGGCACGTACAGCCGGGTCTTCCAGCATTCGCCGCCATTGTACAGGCAGGCGACTGCGTTCGGTTCATCCCATCCCACCAGATAGAGCATGTCGCTGTTGGCTCGGTAGGGATATTCGACATCTCGGGAGCGGATGGCCTTGGGATTGTTGACGATCAGCAGCAGCGCATCCGTGGGGAGATGTGTCATCAGAGCCTGCTGTCGCTCACGCAGTTCGGCGTGGCTCACCGGTGGCGGCGCCTCACCTATGGTGAGGCCATGCTCCTCGCTCATCGGGCCGGCGAGACTGAACATCTCGCTTCAACCCTTCAGTCATCGATGGCAGCGTCTTCGTCCTCATCCGATTCAGGTTCAGCCCTTGGCTCGTCATCCTCGGCGTCCCTCTGTTCGCGCATGCTCTTGGGAATCCAGCGAGGGATGTCCCCCTCCCGCTCCACGTTAGTCAACCTGACCGTGACGAAGGCGATGACGACCATCGCCAGTGTGAACAGAAGCAGCATGTTGAGGTAACCACCTACCGCTGTCTGGATGCGCCCACTCCAGCCCAAGGGCTCCTCGTAGAGCGGATCGGAAGGAGTGTCCACGATACCGAACCGTGTGCTGAGCGAGTCCCGCACCCCATCGTCATCCTCGACGGACAACGCCAGCGAGTGGGTCTTCGAATCATCCGTGATCTGCTCGCGCATCAGCGCGCGCGTCGTCCCTAGGAAGATCGGCTCGCCATCGATGTACCAGGTGTAGATGAGCGAGCCTTGGTCGTTCTCGGTGTCCACCGTCGCGCTCGCATCCAGGATCCACTGCTTCGAGTCCGACAAGCGGATCACCGAGTTGGCGTCGAAGGGGATGCCCTCGACAGTGGCAGCTGCGCGTGGCGCCACGTTGCTGACCTGCAGCGTGGTGCTGTTCACAGCGCTGAGCCCCGAGGTGTCCGTGACGATGACCGAGACTGTGTAATTCCCCTCGCGCACCGGCGTGAAGGTGACTTGCCGCTCCCCCTGTTCCATATCCGGAGCCCCAATCCCTCCTTCCCGGTGGATGAGGAAGGTGAACTGCAACCCATCTCGCCCCCACCTCGGGTCGTCCGAGGCGCTGGCATCGAAGTTGACCCGCTCGGACTCTTTGGATTGCGACGGCCCGACCAACTTGGCTATGGGTGGCTTGTTCTGCAGGGCGATGAACGTGCATGCGACAGAGGAGTGGTTACCAAGGCCGTCGTGAGCGCGGACCAGCAGCAGGAACCACCCGTCTTCGAGATCGTCGGTAGGGGTGACGATCCTGAACCCTCCGTTGGGGGCGACCACCTCAGAGGCGGCGTTCCAGTCATCGATGGGCACCGATTGCGACAGGCTGCCCCGCGCGCAGGAATACTGGGCCTGGCTGAACGCCAGTACAGCCCATTCCATCTCGGGTACCGAGCCATCGTCGTCGAAAGCCACTCCCGTCAGGATCAGTTCTCCGCGCCAGATGCTGCCCATCGAAGGTGTCTCGAGCAGCAGGCTCGGAGGCAGTTCATCACCGTCGGAGCGCCCGAACAGGAGCAGTCGGTCCTCTGCGAGTTGTGCGGACGCATCTATCACCCGGACCAGCAACTGACAGGCGCACGGGTTCCAGGCGGAGATGTCGAACTCGGCGGTCCAGTGCCATGAACGCCGACCGTCATGGCCGCTGTTGGCCTCGAACAGATTCTCGAGCATCGAATCGTTCACCAGCACCTCCCCGTCACTGAGCAACTCCCACTGGAGGTCGACAGGCTCCACCTCGTCGTGCACCATGCCGTGGATGACCACCGCGTCGCTGAACACCGCCCCATGCTGCTGGGAGATGCCCACCACCGGGGGATTGTCCTGCTCCCCCGTGGCGGCGCTGGTCTTGCCGAGCTCACCTGCGGGGACAACGGCCCCGAGGGTGGTCGACATCAGCAGCACGAGCAGCAGTGCGAGAACAGCGCGTTCGTCCTTCATCGCCAATCCTCCGACGCTGCTTCGCTTTCAATCATGACGGCAGATGTGCAGCCCCTCCGCCGCTCGATCGGCATCCGCCCAAGGCACTGAAGTCTCGCTATGCGAAGTTGTCGCAGATTTGGCCCTGGCCGGGGTAACTGTCGCTCATTTTCGGGTTGGTGTTCCATTCGTGCTCACACCTGTTGGTGAATCCGTCGGAATCGACATCGAGCATGGCGTCACCGGAATCGAACGGATCGAAGCGGAAGTAGTACTCCCAACCATCGAACATGCTGTCCCCGTCGCTGTCCCTGTGGTAGACCTCGGGACCATCCTCCCAGCCGTCGGGACAGGAGGAGCCATCGGGGCAGACATCGGAGTCATTGAGCACAGGGTTGGTGCCGTTGAGCATCTCCTCGTAGTTGGTGAAGTTCTCCAGGTCGTCGTAGAACTTCGCTCCCTCTGGGTCATCGGGGTCGATGTGGCAGAAGTTGGAGGCCGGGTCGTCCCAACCGGGACAGAATTTGTTCAGCAGGGCCGTACGGTTGAGCCCGTCGTGGTCGAAGTCCTCCTCACCATCGGGGATGCCGTCCTGGTCGCTGTCCGCCACCGACGGGTCCATCGGGCCGCGGGCGCCCAGTTGTTCGAGCGAAGCGTTGTCGACAAGACCCATCGCGATCGCCTGTGCGCTGTAGCGCACCTCCCAGCCGTCTGGCAGACGGTCGCCGTCGGTGTCGTCGTCCACGGGGTTGGTGTCCCAGCGGTCCGGTCCTTCGAGATCGTTCGGGAGCGTATCGTTGTCGATGTCGTAATCAGCGTCTGGGTCCGTGCCGTACGCCGGGTCGAGGGCCCAACGTCCTCCGGCGCTCGGCATGGTGAATCCTGTCAAGTTCATCTCGTGGATGAAGTACCTCGGGTCAGGTTCGCCGTCATTTTCGCCAAAGTCCCCCGTGTTCGGGACTCCATCAGCTCCATGATCGCCGTTGGCCTCAAATCCCTGGATGCTGTTCAACCAGATCCAGCCACCAGGTCCGCGACCACACTGCTGCATGTCGTCACAGCCCGGAGGCATCCAGTTGTTCATCGTCACCCAGAGTGAGTGTGAGTGGGTGTTGTCCATCGTGGATTCGACCTGCATCTCCCAGCCGTCGAGCATGCCATCCATGTCGGTGTCGTTCACCAGCGGGTTGGTCGCCATCTGCCACGGGCGCGGAATGTACAGCACCTCGGCGCCGTCCTTGAGGCCATCGTCATCCGTGTCAGAGTCGTTGGCGTTCGTGATGTAGTTGTCCGCACCGGGAATCACCTCCTCGCCGTCCTCGAGGCCATCGATGTCGGTGTCGAACATGCTGGCGTTGGTGAAGTAGGTCTCGCCCTCCCACAGGAACCCGTCGATCGCCTCCACGTAATCCTCCAGCCCGTCGCTGTCGGTGTCCTTGTTCGAGGCGTTGGTGAAGGTCACGGCGAATTCGCGCCAGTCGGTGAGGCCATCGTCATCGGTGTCGACGTCCCCCGGGTCGCTGGTCACATGCACGGTGTGCACACCCCTGCTCACCACGAGGATGGTCCAGCCGCCCACCTCGATGCCGTCCTTCAGTCCATCACCGTCGGTGTCCGGGTTGAGCGGGTCGGTGGAACGCCCGTCGATGATACCGTCATGGTCGCGGTCACGAGCCTGGTACTCCTCGATGTTCGTGAACATCTCCTCAGGTTCGACGATGATCACCCAGACGTAGTTCCGGCTCGTGACTTCGTTGTCGTTCGCTGGGCCGTTGAGCAGAGCGAGCGCCGGAATCTCGTAGACGTAGCCGGAGCTGGTCGCCTTCAGCGGGACGGTCTCCTGATTGCCGCCATAGTGTGTCACCTTGGCGTAGGCGACGGTCTGGTTCAAATCGACCCAGTCCATCAGCTGCACCGGTATCGAATAGACGCGCGCCACTCCCACGAGGTCAGTGTAGCGCACCCTCCCGTCGCCGTCCACATCCCAGCCATCCATGTCCGGGTCCTCGTCGGCGTTGCTGCCGTCCACCGGGTGCAGACCGTTCTGTGCCTCCCAGCCGTCGGGCATCCCATCCTCGTCGGTGTCGAACTTGAGCGGGCTGGTGAAGTTGGCTGGCCCCCAGGTGCGGGCGACATCGTACTCGGCGCGGTTGTTCAGCCCATCTCCATCCGGGTCGCCGAAGGCGTCGGAGGCGTTGGCTGGGTCGAGGATGCTGTTGTAACAGAACTCGAAGCCGTCCGGCATGCCATCTCCATCGGTGTCCCAATCCCCTGGGCCGTTGTTGCGCCCGTCGCCATCCATGTCCTGCAGGAACCAGTCGTCGGGATTGACCGTGCTCGGCATGGCGTTCAGCAGGGTGGTGAACGGGCCGTCCTCCGTGGGTGGGTTGAGCACGGGCAGACCGCATACCACCTCGAGCAGCACGGGCCCCCTGCTGATCTCCACATCATCATGAATCAGGTCACCATCGCTGTCCTCGGAGAGCGGGTTCGTGCCGTAGCGCTCCTCGACGTAGTTCGGCAGGCCGTCGGAATCGAAGTCGAGCACCTGGTCGCATGAGTGCTGGCCGGCGAAGTTCGCCAACTCCTGCCAGGTCTCCATGCCCAGTGTGAGTTCGAGGTTGGCCTCTGATTCCGGGTCGAGCAGGATGCAGTCCCAGTTTCCATTGAGTGGGTTGAGCAGTTGGACCTCGCCTGAGGCGGTGGTCATCGTGAAGGTGTGGAGCGACTCCCACTTGTCGTTGAGCCCATCTCCGTCGGTGTCATTGCGTCGCGGGTCGGTACCGAGTTCCATCTCCTCGATGTTCACCAATCCGTCCCCGTCCGGGTCGCCCAGCGGCCCGTTGTCAGGATCAGGCCAGGTTTCGCCGGCGTCCTGTGTATCAGCACCGCCGTCGGTCACCGTATCGATGATGATGTCCTCGAGCCCGGCATCTCCGCTGTCGAGGGGGTTGAGTCCGTTCTCGACCTCATAGCCGTCACTCATCCCGTCGCCATCCGTGTCCCAGTCGAGCGGGTCGGTGCCGTACTGTGTCCGTTCCATCCGGTCGGGCAGCCCATCTCCGTCAGTGTCCTCGCCCTGCTCCATCTCGGCGTTATCTTCGCCCAGGATGTCGTCGGCCCCAGGCTCGAAGTTAACAATCCCTGCCGAGGTGCTCATCATCGCGCTGGCCATGCTGTAGGTTCCCGCCAGACAGAGAGTGACGGTGATCGCCACGACTGCCCATTGATTGTGTGTCAATGTCATGCTTTCAAATCCTCGGCCAGAGACCGTTCACGGCGCTCGACTCAACGTTCTGTGTTTAAGGTTTGAGCGATGGCGAGTCGGTAGCCGCATCGTCGCAGCGCTCCGTTTTTCGGTGTTTCCAGCCCGTTATCGGAGTATCATTCAGGGGCCTAGAGTATCATCAGGCACATTCTGCATGACCGATGAGCTCACGCGAGGTCCCTGAGCGAGGTCAATTCGATGATATGTCCGGCACCTGAACTGGTCCACGCGGCGCCCGCCGGTCGCGCTTCAGCGCGCTCCCACGCGCCGAGCAGGATGCCGATCGCCAGCGCGGGATGGAACAGGTTGTCCGCCGTCAAGCGCACACCCCCCATGTCGTCGAGGCTCTCGGCCGTCGTTATCGCACCCATGCCTGAGATGGAGAGGAAGCGGCGTCCCACATCCACCCAGTCTTCCGGTGCAGCGACGAGCACCATCTCGCCGGTGGCGACGAACTTCACTCTGCTCACCTCGGCCAGTGCGTCCCAGAACAGCAGACGGTCACGATCATCGACCCCGGTCCAGCCGACTCGGGGGTCGCTGGAGCGCTCCTTGTCAGCGAGGTGCGGCAGCACGACATCCTCGAAGCGCAGCAGCAGGTCCCTCGCGAGCGCGAGCATGCGCACTCCGTCCACAGTCCAGTCACCTCCCTCGTTGTAAGAGAGCTCGAACGGGTGTGCCCCAGCCGCAAGAGCGGTCGTCGTCGGCGCCTCATCCCATGACGGCGCCATCACCGAAGCGGAAGGGATCTCACGACGGTCGGGTTCGAGGGTGATCAGTGATTCGCCACTTCCTCCATCGGACCAGCGGAAGCGGTACCTCTGTTTCTGCAGCCGCTCCCACGCCGCGCATGTGAATCCCGCCGCCAGTGCAGGATGAGGTCTGCGTCGCACGACCAAGGAGACCTCGCCCGGCTCGTTCTCGAGCAGTGAGATCTCTCCCATCCCGCGCAGGTGCCAGTCCTCATTCAGCCATGCCAGTCGCTTCTTCTCCTTGCCGAACAGGGGATTCGGTGGCTGTCGATCCGCTGCCTGCATGCGCCATTCCTCGCTCTCCGCCGCCGCATGCGCCAATCTACGCCCGAGTGGCATGTCGAGCAGGCCCTCGAGAGCGCCCAGCCATAGCTCGAAGTCACTGACAGGACAAGCCCACACAGGCTGTCGTTGCCCGGATTGCTCTACCAGCATCCCAGCCGTGGTGGCCAGGTAGCGCTCCTGCAATCCGGCGGCCAGTTCATCGCTCGCCTCCACGGCGTCGTCAATCAGGGGCACGACATCGGTTCAGGAAGCCTCGAACAAGGATGTTTCGTGCTGCCGTGGTCCTCGGGCGGCTCGAAGGATCAATCCTTTTCTTCGGTTTTGGTGACGCCACCGCCCTTGAAGTGGTGTCCGGGTCGGGAGCTGGGACGGCGTGGTCCATCATGTTCCTCTTTGATCGAATGCGTTGGGATGTTACGCGCTCCGGGGTCGGTCTGCATCACGGGCACGCGCGCGTCCACACTTCCTCCGCCAGCGGATCCAGATGCCAGGCCACCGCGCAACTGCCGTCCGCGGTAGGCTGCCGGGCCGATGAGTTTCTCGAGCACGCGCATGTCCTGCTCCATCGGCTTGGGTCGCTTGTCCCACCACTCATCGGGAAGCGGTTCCGTGCGGGCGAGTTGTTTGGAGCGGAGGTCGCTCACCCGTTTCCTGACCCGTTCGCGGAAGGTCCGGTCTCTCTCCTTCGGCAGGCGTACCACGAGCCATGCCGGCATCCCGAGGTCATAGACCACCCCGTTGATGGTCACCAGCAGACCCGAGAGCAGCAGGTGCGTGCCAACCGGAATACGAGACAGATCCAAGTTGACCTTGTGTCGGCGCAGCCGTTTGGCATAGGTGATCATCGCCTTCTGGTCACGATGCCTGATGATGCGTCGCTGCTGCCGCCTGAAGCGGCGGTAGAACAGGTGCAGGGTGATCAGCGATGCTGCCAACACGGCGCTGACGACCGTATCGTCGGTGCGCGCGTGCGCGAGCAGCCCTATGATCAGCCAGATGGGCATGAACACACCGTAGTTCAGGACCAGATGGATGATCGGTTGCCTGTATATGGGCGAGACGTTGCGTTCGATCGCCTCGTGACCGGCGATGAACACGTTGGCATTGAGGGCCTCATCCGCACCACGCTTGGTGTTGAGCGCGGCCACTGGGTTGACAGGGGCATCGTTGATCCAGCGTTTCCTCTCGCTCACGCTACCCACTGCGAGAGCGGATTCCATCTCCTCCGTCGGGCAGTCGAAAGCCAATATCCCACCGAGCGCTCGCACGCGCGGGTCGTCGGAATGGGATGCCTGCAGTTCCTCGAACACATCCATCGCTTCGAACCAGTCCCCTGAGTCGATGAGACAGAGCGCCACGGCGATGCGTGTCTTCGCACCGCTCGGGTCGAGCCTGACACAGTCGAGAGCCAGCGCCAGTGCCTCCTCGCCGCGCCGCTGCGAACGCAACTGTGCGACTGAACTCAACATCCCATGCAGCGCGATGTTGTCTGAATGGCTGGCATCGATCCGCGTCACCGGGTCCCACGAACGCAGCCTTCGTTGCATGTCCGACAGCAAGTCCAGGCAACTGACGTTCTCCCAGTCATACAGGTCGTCCACGCCAACCGTGCCGTTCCACGGATCGAGCCACTCGGCGATGAACGACAGCAACTCCGGCTCGTCGTATCCGTCGGGCTGTTCCATGCCTCTGATGGCCTCGCGAGCGGCGTCGAGCCTGCGACAGGCGATCTGGCCGGCGGCGATCATCATCCTGGCTTCGTCATCGTCACCACCTTGTTGGGCGAGCACCTTGCGGGCCGTGTCTATCGCCTCCGGCCACAGGCCGCGTAATCCGCATTCGAGCATCCGCGCGCGACTCTTCTCCAGCCGTACCCTTGACTGGTCCCCCTCGGTCTTCTCTTCCCTGAACTGGCGCACTGCCCCGACGTTGTCGTTGTACGCAGCTCTGGAGATGTGCTGTCGCATCCAGTCCCCACCCCCTGACATGATCTCACCCTCACGGCGCTCGTCAGGCGAGAGGTCGAAGCGCAGTTGGCGTAACCTTCCGAAGCGAGAGAGACTCATCAACCAGGTGAGCATGAACACGGCTTGGCCGGCGGCGATGAACTGCCATGTCTCGGCGAGCAGAAGTTCTTCGG
>JAKUTA010000300.1 GCA_022447885.1 Candidatus Poseidoniales archaeon
CCGAATCAACAGGACGCGACGGCGCGACGTCGAAGTCGATGTGCAGGCGGCGGCCGAGATGGCCAGCGACCTGCTCTGCAGGGATCAACGACTTCGACCACGGCCCACGCTTGTCCAGAGCACGGCGCCCCCCTTTCCACCAGATCGAACCTCCGGCCTCGGCCCATGCGGTGGCGCAGGAGCGGGCCGTCGATCCTCCGCCATGCAGACAGAGCAACGGCTCCGAGCCATCCTTCACCTGACCTTCTAGAGCAGGGAACTGGATTCCGTTCTCGCGAGCGACATCGCCCAAGCCGATTCCGTCGGTGGCGGCACCCCGCCATCCATGTCCATCGTGCAGCATCTGGTTCACGCACGCGATCTGCCGCGCATCACCGAGCAGTTCGATCGCCGACTCGGGCGGCACCATGTGCTTCAGCGGTGTCGTCAGGGAGAGCCAGAACTCCCTCCGTGGGGCTGCAGCACCCCGCTCGGCCCTCCTCGACCCCTCCCGGTTGCTGGTATAGGCGACCGTCATCGCCGCGGGAAGCTCGACCGTATCGATGTTCTTCAGCAACTCGATGCGAAGTTCCTCGCCATTCGCCCGGAGATGGTCGGCCACGAACATGAACAGCGCGGGAGTGAGCGAATGGTGCACTGGGTGGCCTGCGACCGCGGCGCGTATCTGGACCATTCCGCCACCTCACCCCCGACGCGGCACACAGGAGAAAAGGACACCGTTCAACAGTTGGGGTGCCGTGCGTACGCGCCTGTCGGTGAACGAGGAGGGGGGCAGAACCGGCCGGAGGCCGGCTTACCTCCGCTGAATGCTTGAATATGGCACGGGTCACGGACGCGCGATGCCAAGCGACCATGACATCGCCTCAGCAGCGGAATTGCTGCCCATCGAGGAGGTCGCCTGGAAGCTCGGGCTCGGAGTCGAGGATTTGCTGCCGCGCGGTGACGCGATGGCCAAGATCCGCTGGGAGGCGCTCAAGTCCCGCTTCGACGGTCCACGCGGCAGCCTCGTGCTCGTGACCTCGGTGAATCCCACTCCGTATGGCGAAGGGAAGACCGTCACGACCATCGGTCTCAACCAGGCGCTCAACCGCCTCGGGAGGTCGGCGACGTGCGTCATCCGGGAACCGTCGATGGGTCCGGTGTTCGGCATCAAGGGCGGCGCGGCCGGCGGCGGATGGTCGCAGGTGCTCCCGATGGAACACATCAACCTCCATTTCACCGGTGACATGCACGCCGTCACCAGCGCGCACAACCTCTGCTCCACCCTCATCGACAACCACCTGCACCACGGAAACGAACTCGGCATCGACCCCTCCAGGGTCCTCTGGCCGAGGGTTATCGACCTCAACGACAGGACGCTCAGGGAAGTGGCGATCGGGCTCGGTGGGGCCATCAACGGACTCGCCCGCGAAGAACGGTTCGACATCACTGCCGCGAGCGAGGTCATGGCGATTCTGACACTGGCCACCGATTATGCTGACCTGCGCACACGACTCGGAGAGATCGTGGTGGCGCAGGCGGTGGATGGACGCCCGATCAAGGCAGAGGATGTGGGGGCGGCCGGACCGATGGCCCTGCTGTTGCGCGAGGCGCTCCTGCCCAATCTCGTCCAGACCCTGGAAGGCGACCCGGCGTTCATCCACGGCGGGCCGTTCGCCAACATCGCGCACGGGAACTCGAGCATCATCGCCGACCGGTTGGCACTGTCGTTGGCGGACTACGTCATCACCGAGGCGGGGTTCGGATCGGAGATGGGCGCAGAGAAAGCGGTGCACATCAAGGCCGTGGCCAGCGGAGTGCCTCCTGATTGCATAGTCCTGAACGCGACCGTGCGCGCGATGAAACTGCACGGCGGCGGGCTCGGG
>JAKUTA010000301.1 GCA_022447885.1 Candidatus Poseidoniales archaeon
GTATCGCCCATATTGCGTCGCCAGCTCGACCAGCCGCGCGACCAGGCGGGACTCGTCGTCGGGCACACGGCGGTGGTGCCGCTGCGTCGACCGCGGCTGCGCCAACACCCGACAGGCCCGTCGTTCCGAGACGCCCAGGTGGTGCCGGACATGGTCCACCGCCTGGCGTCGTCGGGGCGGACTCAGAACTTTCCCGACGCCACCTCCTTCAAGATCAAGTTATCCAGATCAAGTTATCCAGCGCCTGATCCGCCACCACCCGCTTCAGCCGCGCGTTTTCTTGCTCGAGCGTCTTCAGCCGTTTCGCTTGGTCGAGCCGCAGGCCGCCATACTCCTTCCGCCACCGGTAGTACGTCTGCTCGCTGATCCCGAGTTTCTGCCAGACCGGCGGCGGGCGCAGCCCGCGGCCCAACTCCACCTCGGCCTGGCGCAGCTGTGTGATGATCGGTTCGGTGCTGAATCGCTTGCGTGGCATCCTGCCTCCTCGTCGTGACGCCCGAATTCTACCGCTCGGGCTGGAACGATCTCAGGGGGGCAGGTCAGTCCAGGCGAGATGCCTCGCCTGGGACTTCCGTAGCGAACTTCTGGGTCAGGACACTCGTGCTCTCGCTGATTCTCGTCGTGACGCTGGCGACCCTCGGCGTCGCCCAGGACCTGCCGGACGTCGAGCAGTTCGGTCCGCAGGTCGGCGACGTCGTGCCGGCGTTCACGCTCACCGATCAGAACGGGCAGACGCAGACCCTGGAATCGATCATGGGGCCGAACGGGGCGATGCTGGTGTTCAACCGTTCGGCCGACTGGTGACCGTACTGCAAGACGCAGCTCGTGGAGCTGCAAAGCCGCTACGCCGATATCCAGGCTCAGGGACTGGGGCTGATCGTCATTACCCACGACTCCCTCGAGACGCTGCGGACCTTCTCGCAGGCGCGTGGCATCGCGTTCCCGATTCTGTCGGACGAAGGGTCCGTCGTCATCCAGGAGTATGACCTGCTCAACCGCGAGCAGCAGACGGGCACGCGCTTCTACGGCATCCCGTATCCGGGCACGTTCATCCTGGACACCGAGGGGCGCGTCACGGCGCGGTTCTTCGAGCAGGCGTATCAGGAGCGGTTCACCGTGTCGAGCATCATGGTCGCGCTCGGGGATCCGGTGCACGGCATCGACCGGAATGCCACCCGGCTGACCACCGCCCATCTCGAGGCGCTGGTCTACGCGACCGACGGCACCGTGGCGCCGGGCAACCGGTTCTCGCTCGTGGTGGACGTCACCCCGAAGAGCAACATGCACGTCTATGCGCCGGGCGACCATCCTGTCAGGTCATCAGCCTGCGCGTCGACACGCCGGATTTCATCCAGATGCACGATGTCACCTATCCAGAGCCTCAGATCTATCACTTCGAGCCGCTCGACGAGCGGGTGGAGGTCTACGAGCAGCCGTTCACGCTGGTACAGGAGGTGACCATCCCGATGAGCCGCGAGATCGCGGGGCTGGCGGCACAGCCGAACGCGACGCTCACCATCGAGGGCGTGCTCGCGTATCAGGCGTGCGACGACGCGATCTGCTACACCCCGGTCGAGCTGCCGGTCAGCTGGACCTTCGACTGGCGCCCCCTCGTGCGGTGAGAGAGCAGCAAGCTCGCCAAGGAGACGGGAGGCAGGAGAAAGCCGGTGGGCTCTCGCCAGCATCGGATCGGCTGGTGACCCGAATTGGGCCGACTCGATAACGTTGAAGACGGCGAAGCCCGCCGATGATCTCCTGTCTCCTGACTTCTGCCTTCTGACTCCTGTAGAGGTGTTCTCGTCACCCTATGACATTCGGCGCGATCCAGAGCACCAGCACTGGGACCAGCGTGACGGCGATGAC
>JAKUTA010000302.1 GCA_022447885.1 Candidatus Poseidoniales archaeon
GGGAGGAACAGCGGAACCATGACGCTGAAGAAGATGAGGATGGTGATGAGCGGAATGCCGCGCACGAACTCGATGAAGCCTGTTGCGAGGAGTCGGAAGATCGGCATGGTCGAGGTGCGGGCCAGCGCCAGCATCACACCCAACGGGAACGACACCAGCAGGGTGAAGAACGCCACCAGGAGGGTGAGGGAGAAGCCTCCCAGGAAGAACTCGCCGGGCACCGGCACCGTTGACGGGGTGTTGATGGCTGTGACCATCCAGCAGAGGATGGCTATGAGGCTCACCCAGATGCACGCATAGCGGTGGCGGGCACGCTTCTCGCCGCTGAATGAGGGTGCGGCGAGGGCGAACAGCGCCAGGAGCACGATGAGGATGCGGATGACCATGCGCATCGGTGTCAGGAAGGTACCGAAGCCGACGAGCAGGATCACGGCGGCAACGATCCGACCGATCTCGCCCGTGTGGGGGTGGGCCAGCCAGAGCAGCAGGCCGCTGCCCAGAATGGCGAAGACCAGAAAGATTGGTATGTCGGTCGAGATCACGTGCCCCATGTCGAACATCGGGTCACGTAGGACGATGTAGATGAGGATCAGGGGAGAGAGCAGCCATGCCAGTACCAGCGATGTCCGGGCCGGTTTGATCGGTACGCGCTCCCGGAGGCTGCGGCCCAGGGCGTAGGCGGTGACGGCGATTATCAGCATGATCGTCCACGGCAACTTGGTTGTCATGTCCACGGTGCCGGGCTCGGCCAGGATTCTGGGTGTGCGTTGGGCGATGTAGCTGTGGTGTCCGAACGGGACGACCCAGAGGGAGAGGACGCCCATGGCGCCGACTACGACGGCGAGGGTGAGCGAGCCGATCGATCGCTCCTCGTCTACCTGGCGGAGCCCCAGGCCTGTGGCGAGGACCAGTCCGGAGATCAGCAACCAGATTACGGTGGCACGTGCGCTGAAGGGCGCCAGAACCGTCATCAGCGCTCCGGCGGAACCCATGATGAGGAGACGTTTGCCGAGGTCGGGCAGTGGAATGCGGGATCCGACCCGCCAGACGACTAGGGAGAGGCTCGCCAGGATCAGTAACACCGCCACGCTGAACCACACCCGGATGTACTGGTCGGCCGGGTAGGCGTGTGTCATGAGGAGTCGCAGGTTGACTGCGGTGGCGTTCCACTGCCTGAGCGGGTTGAACACGAACATCAGCAGCCCGCGCACTATGGCCAGGATCACCAGGCTGGCGACCACGGTGAGCACCGAATTGAACGTGCTGGAGAACAGGTTCTTCTTCAGCCACTGTCGTGGTGGGAGGTGCGGTTCCTCGGGAGGTGCCGTGATCGGGGGCATTCCGACGACGTTCGGCATCTCCACGCCGTATTCGCTCATCTGCTCACCCCGATCATCGCTCCACCAACTTCAGCCGGACGTTGAAGTAGTTGACCACGACCGAGATGGACAGTGAGCAGGACAGGTAGAAGAGCATCCAGATTGCGACCACGGGCAAGGTCTTACCAGTTTGGTTGTACACGGTCTGGCCGACCTGGACGATGTCGCTATATCCGACGGCGATGGCCAGCGAGGTGTTCTTGGTGAGGTTCAGATACTGGTTGCCGAGCGGTGGGAGGACGATCCGGAAGGCCTGGGGCAGAACGATGTGGCGGAGTGCCTGGCCCCGCTTGAGGCCGACGGCGCTGGCTGCCTCGATCTGGCCCTTCGGGACCGCCAGGATGCCGCCCCGTACGATCTCGCCGATGAAGGCCGATGTGTAGAAGACCACCCCGAAGAACACGGCTGCGAAACCGATGGTCATTGTGAGGCCGTTGGTGCCATAGTTGGGGAACCTGCCCGGCTGTACCAGGTCGGGC
>JAKUTA010000303.1 GCA_022447885.1 Candidatus Poseidoniales archaeon
GAGCGAGGCAGGTCGTCGGGTTGCACCCCCAGCACCTCTGAGGCCTCGGTAAGCAGGCGCTCTTGGCGCCGGGCGTGCTCGCGTGAGGTCTCTCCGGCCACGATCTGCAGACGCTCCACCCCGTCTTGAACCGCGCTGCTGCGGATGATGCGAACCTCCCCGACTTCGCCCGTGCTGTCGTGATGCGTGCCGGCACACGCCTGCACGTCGTGCTCCCCAATCCTGATGATGCGAATGCGGGTGTGCTTGGGAGGTCCGCCCTGATAGAGTTCGAATCCGTAGCGTTCGTCCGCCTCGGCGCGGTCGAGCACCGTCTTCTCGATGCCGATGTCCGCCTCGACGATGCTGTTGGCGTGGTCCTCGATGGCGTCGAGGTCGTCGCGCGTCAGGCGCTGATAGTGAGTGACGTCGAGCCTGGCGTAGCGCTCTCCCTTGCTGCTGCCCGCCTGCCAGATGTGCGGGCCGAGAATCGCCCGCGCCGAGCCGCCGATGATGTGCACCGACGTGTGGTGGTCCATCAGTTGCTTGCGTCGGTCCCAGTCCACCTGGCCGGAAACTTCGCCCGAGGGGAGTTCCCCGTCCGTGAGATGCAGAATCACCTCGCCTTCGACTCGTGTGTCGAGCACGTTGACCGTGGAGCCATTGGCAAGGGTTCCCTGGTCCCCGAGCTGCCCTCCCCCATCGGGGTAGAACAGCGTGCGGTCGAGGACGATGGCGTGCGTTGGTGATCCGCTGACCTCGGCGGACAGGTCGAGGGCTGTGACCTGCGCATCCGCCAGTCTCTGACAGTGGAGAACCCGGGCGCTGAACTCGGTCTGCGTGGTGTCGGCATAGAAATCCCGTGACGTGGCTGGAATCCCGTGTCCGGCAGCCAATATCCCCGCTCTTCCCTTGACACCAGCCGCCGCCTTCGCCTGCGCCGCGTGGCGGGCGGCCATCTCGGCGCTGAACCCGACACGGACGGACAGGTTCGACCAACCCAGCCCGCGGGCGATGCCCACGACCAAGTCCGGCTGCAGGCCGCGCGTCTCGGCCAGTTGGAACAGGATGGCGTCGTCCACCTCGGTTGCATCGGCAGGAACTCCCTTGAGGGCGGTGCGCACCGCCGCCTCTCCCGCCCGCAGCATCTCCGAGTAACGCTGCTCCTCGAGTTCGAGTATGGTGAGGATCCCCTCGCGGGTCTGCGAGAAGCCGGACCCATCGAGGTTGTGCTCGAGGTGGTGGGCACCCAGTTCGGCGAGTGAGACCTCCAGGCCGAGGGAGTCGCGCATTCGCAGTGTTCGTCTCGCCAGCATGCGAGCGAGGTAGCCCGCCTTGACGTTCGACGGTACCAGCGCATCACCGAGCATGTTGCACAGGGCGTGCATGTGGTCGGGAATCGCATAGATGGCCGCCAGTGGCTCTGCGACCGACTTCAACTCGTCAAGGGTGAGGTCGACCCCACGGTTGGCCAGCCTCTCGAGCAGTTTGTCGTAGAGCGGGCCGACATCGGTGCCGACATCGATGTTGAGGATGCCCGCCAGTCGTGACAATTCACTCAGCAGCAGGTCGGCATCGACATTATCCTTCTCAGCAAGTCTTGCATCGAAGCCGGAAGCCTCTCTGAGCCAGGCGACGGTCTCGGGGTAGATCGACTCGTAGATGGTCGGAGTCCCAGCCGCTGCCCAGCAGAAGCGCTCGAGGCCGTAACCGGTGTCGATGATATGCAGTCGCATCTCTCGGTAGCGCTCGCCCTTGACCTCGATCTCGCCTTCGGAATCCTCTTCGAGGTTCATGAAAACGAGAGTGGCCAACTCCAGACCACCCACGATGACCTCGACCGCCGGGCCGGCGTTCCCTCCCCCAGCCCTG
>JAKUTA010000304.1 GCA_022447885.1 Candidatus Poseidoniales archaeon
GCCACAGTAAGCATGTGGCTGGCAGCCGATTTGAACAGCCGGCGATGGAACGGAGCGCGGGCGGCGACATTGGTGAGCACCGCCTTGTGCCGCGGCCAGTCGTCCTGGATGTAGGTTGCTGGGTGGAAGTATGTCGCCGGGATGCGCGGTCGCCCCTCGCAGTAATCGATGGCGACGCGCATGGCGTCGAGCAGGCCGACCCCTTCGAGCAGCGGACCGGTGCTCCCGAGCAGCACCATCCGCTCACCGGCACCCTCTCTCATCGCTTTCAGCCCCTGACGCAGGACCTCCGCCCCGGCGACGGCAGCGCTCTCCGATTGCGGGTGGCCATGCAGGGCAGCATCCGCTGCCAGCGGTCCTGATCCCGCTTCGAGGAAGTCGCACATGACGTAGCCGACACCCCATTCTCTCCAGCAGGAGAACAGGTCATGCAACTCCTGTCGCACTTGTGAGTTCGACCCATCGAGGCACAGGAAACCCAATCTCTTCTCCGGAGCGGCATCAACATGCTCACCGTACGGCCAGCGTTTGTCCTGACGCAGGGGCGCTCCGTCAGCGTCGAGCAGCGTCGCTCCCAGCCATCTTTCCCGCTCATCGGTGGTGTCCGGCTTCCAGAAGGCGGAGTACCACAGGCCGAGCGTCAGACCTTGGTCGGCGAGTTGTGCTGCCAGCCATTGGATTCCCTGCGGGTGCTGCCGCTCATCGACCTCGAACCCTTTGCCCGGGGTCACCTGCGGGAGGTTGGTGAGCGATGACCAGATGGTGTTGAATCCGAGCTCCTTGAGCCCGAGTTCGGCGATAGCCTCAGCGGTCTCGAGGATGAGTTGCTCGGCTGACTCACCGGCGAACGCATCGGTCCACGCCCAACCGAGCCAACCCACAGGCAGGTCTCCGCTGGTGAGAGCGCCATGCTGGCTGGCGAGCGCGTCGGCCCACTGACCCAGCAATCGCTGGGCGTCGATGCCGCATCCCAGCCAGAATGACTCGGAGGTCAACTGCTCACCGACATCAATGAGATATCCATGATAGTCCGCCACAGCCTCCAGCCGTCCACCACCCTCATCACCAGTCCCATACACGTGACAGGTAGCGCGCAGCAGGCTGCTGAAGCCGACCAGCAGCGCAGATTCCGAGTCCGGCCACTGCAGGAGTGTGAAAGCGTGCGAATCGAAGTCATCAGTGGCTGGGATGATCGACACAGGGCTCTGGTCCACTGTGTTGACCAAGCAGACGGCACCATCCATCCCCGCGCTCAGTTCCATGCCGACGCTGAGCAATTCGATCTGCTCGTCACCCTCGTTGCCCAAGTCGACGTGGATGCTGGTGTGTCCTTGGGAATCTACGCTCACATTCACCTCACCCACCAAGCCTAGTTGCCGCCAGTGGAATGCACCGCGCTCACCGTCTTTGGATTCTGCAGGACGGGCTGGATGCAACCGTTCGCGACCGCCCGCGGTCTCGATGAAACAATGGATGATTCCAACCTGTGCAGCCACCCCATCCAACCGTTCGACATGGATTGCCCCCGCATCATCCAGCCGCGTACTGGTGCCGCCCGCTTCGAGGCTGAATCCCACAGCGCCACGACGCCGAGTCACTATTTTGTCGCTTGGGGGAGTCCTCGGCTGTCGGTGTCACACATTCAGGGCATCAATGCTCATCTCCTACTCAAGAAATCAACCGGCGCCAGCGCAGAAGGTTGAAGTGGAATCCATGAGGGGAACTTCACCATATTGATGAGGATAAGGCGGACGGAGGCAAGGGCAGTTCGTTCTTCATCCGGAAATGGGTGATGCGCCAATACTGGAGGCTACAGCAGAGCCAGGCGTTCATCAGTCTGG
>JAKUTA010000305.1 GCA_022447885.1 Candidatus Poseidoniales archaeon
GGGTGCACCCGGTCCGAAGCGCAGTTACGCCCGGCAGTGGGAGGAGATCGAGGAGATGCTCGTACTGGCCCAGGAGCGCGCCGACGAGTGGCACGAGCAGTACGAGCGCTGCCGCGGCAATGGTGACCGCGAGGGCATGTTGTCGGCGGCGCGCAACTTCAAGGCGCTCGAAGGTGTCGTCAAGACGCTCAAGTGGGTACTCGGTGAACAGGGTGTGGACCACCCGCTGACGTGAACAGGTCGCCGAACCAACATTGATGACGGTCGGGCGGTTGGCAGGGCTGATTCCGATGGCACTCGACCTCTCTGCCATGCGCCACGGCACCACCCTGCTCAAGCGCGGCTTCGCCAAGATGCAGGAGGGTGGCGTCATCATGGACGTCGTCACGCCGGAGCAGGCGCAGATCGCCGAGGACGCCGGGGCCACGGCGGTGATGGCGCTCGAGCGCGTTCCCGCCGACATCCGCGCAGACGGCGGAGTAGCGCGGATGAGCCACCCGCACCTCATCAAGGGAATCATCGAGACCACCAGCATCCCGGTGATGGCCAAGGCGCGCATCGGCCATTCGGGTGAGGCGAGGGTGCTCGAAGCCCTGGGGGTGGACATGATCGATGAGAGCGAGGTGTTGACCCCGGCCGACCCGTTCTATCACATCCCGAAGGACGATTTCAGCATCCCGTTCGTGTGTGGATGCACCAGTCTGGGTGAGGCGGTCAGGAGGATCCAGGAGGGGGCGGCGATGATCCGCACCAAGGGTGAGGCGGGCACGGGGAACGTCGTCAGCGCGGTGCAGCACGCCCGGCTGGTCGACGAGGAGATCCGCTTCTTCCAGACCTGTGATTCCGCTGCGCACGAGACGGCGATCGCCGCCATCGTCGATGGATACCGCGGACTGGAGAAGAAGTCAGTGCTGGGTGTCAAGCTGCAGCAGACGCCGTTCGGGACCATCGAGCAGTGCGAAGCGGGCGTGCGCGAGGTGGTCGAGGAAGTGCGAACACTGGGTCGATTACCCGTGGTGACGTTCTCCGCAGGAGGAATCGCGACTCCGGCGGACGCCGCGCTGCTGATGCAGCACGGACTGGACGGCATCTTCGTCGGCTCTGGCATCTTCAAGTCGGAGGACCCGACCACCACGGCGAAGGCGATCGTGCTGGCTACGCACCACTTCTCCGACCCGGCCAAGGTCGTCGAAGCGTCCGAGATGATGGCGAGCCCGATGGCTGGCCTCGAACTCGAAGATCTCGACGTTCGCTACGAGGACCGCGGCTCGTGAGGCTCACTCGGTGACTTTCACCTGGCCGCCTTGCACATTGATGTACTTTCTACCTGGCGCTCGGTTCCATTCTCCGGCACAGAGCTGTCCTGCTCGTCCGACCAATTCTCTCGCTTCGGTCAGCCTGTCAGCGTCAGACTCTGACAAGACGTGGCCGTTGTTCGTTTGCAGTGCGTCCAGAAAGAAATGAATCTGGCTGAATGCGAATTCGATATCGTTCATGGAGCAGCATTCTGCTCGTGTGCTATGAACGCGCCGCTCAATCGTCGGCGAGGACTGGAGAGTCGCCCATGGCGACAGGCAGATCGTGTGCCTCGACCTCGTTGCGCTCGATCCACGCCTCCTCTTCGTCGGGGACGTCGGTGTCAGCGAAGATGGCCTCCACCGGGCATTCGGGGATGCAGGCTCCACAGTCTATGCACTCGTCAGGATCGATGACGAGGTAGGTGTCGGCTTCGTGGAAGCACTCCACCGGGCAGACTGCCACGCACTCCTGGTACTTCTTGTCGACACATGCGGCCACGACTACGTGGGTCATCTCATCACCTCTCCGTGGTGC
>JAKUTA010000306.1 GCA_022447885.1 Candidatus Poseidoniales archaeon
GTCTGGCTGATGGAGAAGAAGACGTCGAACTCCACATCACGCACTCTCCTCAAACAACATCCGATTCCTGACGTGCGTGGTATGGTTCGGATTCCACACGCCTCACCGCTACAGATCGAGCGCATCCTGCCGCCATCCACGGCGAGTGATACTCCTCTGATGGCTCCTCCCGCCTCTGTGCACAGGAAGGCGATGGCGGCGGCGGTCTCGGACGGGTCGATGAGGCGCTCCGCGGGGACGCCGGCGAGCCATTCCGCCTTGACCTCCTCGGGATTGATGGCGCGTCGGGCAGCGACCTGGTCAGCCAGCGAGGCGAGGCGGCCGGTGTCGGTGAATCCGGGCAGGATGTTGTTGATGCTCACGCACGCGGGGAGTTCGGTGGCGAGTGTTTTCGACCAGCCGGCCATCGCTCCGCGCACGGTGTTCGACACACCGAGGTTGGCGATCGGCTCGCGCACCGAGGTCGAGATGATGTTCACGATGCGGCCGTAGTCCGCCTCGACCATTCCCGGCAGACACGCCTGCACCATCCGGTGCGAGGCGAACAGGTGGCGACGCAGCGGCTTGAGGAAGTCGTCCTCATCAGCCTCGAGCAGCGGCCCGGACGGCGGACCTCCTGAGTTGTTGATCAGGATGTGAACGGGTCCGTTCTTCTCCAGGTAGGGCGGAATGGTGGTGTCCAGCCCGCGTGTGTCCTCGAGATCGAGCGGCAGCACGACGGCAGCAGGAGCACCGATGGAGAGGCATTCGTCAGCGAGTTCGACGAGTCTGTCGGCGGAGCGGGCGACCAGGGTGAGCGAAGCGCCAGCGGCGGCGAGTGCGAGTGCGGTCGCACGTCCGATGCCCGAGGATGCTCCGCAGACGAGGGCATGTTTCCCAGCGAGGGCGTCGGGTGCCAGCGGTGAGGTGACTTGCATGGTTTCACTTCCTGTTCAATCGACGTAGTGGGCGTATGTCTGGTCGGCGAGTTTCTGACAAACGACCTCCAGCACCTCTTCGGGTGCGTTGCGGAAGGTGGGGTGGGCGCTTTCACCTTGTGGCCGGCGCATCTCGTCCCACCTGCCCTCTTCCCAAGCGAGCAATGCCTCCTTCATGAGCACACCTGCCAGCACCAGAGTGTGGTAACACAGGTCCTCGTAGGTCATGCCGCGCTTCACCGGGAACTCGCGGCGCATGAGCAACTCCCCGGTGTCGATCCCGTTGTCGCAGAAATGGGTCGATGAGCCGATGGGGATGTCATGGTAGACGGACCACGCCGGGGAAGCGGAGCCGCGGCAGTCCGGGAGCAGTCCCGGGTGGCAGTTGATGACGCCGTCCGATGGGTGCTCGAGGATGTCGCCGCGGATGATGCGCGTGCCGCCGAACACGATCAGGTCCAGTTCCAGGTCCTCGATGTGCGGCATCACCTCCTCCGAGTTGTGGATGGGCACCGTCACGTGCGGGACCGAGATTCCCGCCGACTCCAGCTCCGCCAGTTGGGCCGAAACCGTGGGAGCCACAGGGTTGCCCAAGATGCGTGCCAGGAACTTCTCCCGCTCCTCGTCGCCGATGGCCGAATCCTCGGTGATGACGATCGCTGGGACGAAGCCCGCCGAGAGGATCTGGCGACTCATCTCGCGGCCGTACAGGTCCTCAGAGAGCAGCAGGTAGGCGTACACCGGCTTGGTCATGTGACTCATGCGGCGCAGGTGCCGTTGATACCCGTCATTTTCGGTCGCTGTCCGTAGCCATTGCGTCCACTTCAAGGCAGAAACCTGATGTTCTGTGGCATCTCCAGGAAATCGCCTCCTGTCTACATTCTGACGAAGGGAGAGTCGGCGTCCCAGCC
>JAKUTA010000307.1 GCA_022447885.1 Candidatus Poseidoniales archaeon
AGCAGCCGGCGAGTGTCGTGGCATGCCAGGACGAGCATTCCGAGCATTCCGTCTGATCCGTTGATGAGCGATACGCCGTCCTTGGCCTCGAACTTGAGTGGCGCTATCCCATGCTCTGCTAGCGCCTCGGCAGCGGGTCGCAGCCCGGAATCGGCTATCACGAACCCCTCACCGCTCAGCACGAGAGCGATGTGGGCAAGGGGGGCGAGGTCGCCGCTGGCCCCCAGAGAGCCATGTTCGGGCACCAGCGGCAGGATCCCGGCGTTGAGCACGTCGAGGAGGGTCTGGACCACGACGAGCCGTGCTCCGGAGTACCCCATCGCCAGGGTCCTGGCTCGCAGCAGCATCATCGCTCGGATCACTTCTGGTTCGACAGGGTCACCCATGCCTGCGGCACGGGCCCTGATGAGATTCTGCTGTAAGGCCTCGCGTTGGTCTCTCTCGATGAAAGTCTGCGCCAGCGACCCGAAGCCGGTTGTGATGCCGTACACGGCCTCGTCGCGGTCGATCATCGACTCAACGATGGCTCGGCCCCGGTTGATCGCCTCAACCGCGCTTTCGGTGAGCGCTGTCTGCGCTCCGCCCCTCGCGACGCTGATGACCTCCGCGGGCGAAACGCCTGCGTGACTGAGTTCTACGACCGGACGGTCCATGGCAACGTAGCGTAGGGGAGGCAGACGAAGACAGGGTCCAGATCGAGTTCAGTCACTCGTCGGTTTGAGGAGGACTCTTGCCGCTACCGACATCGATGCAAGCTTGGGTATCCGGTGCGGGCCCCGGTCGAGAGCATCTCGAATTGTCTACCCTCCCGGTACCGACGGTTGATGAGAATGAGCTCCTCATACGAGTACATGGGGCGGCGATGAACTTCTCGGACCTCCTGATGGTGGATGACAAGTACCAGGTCCGCCCCCCGCGACCTTTCACGCCGGGCCAGGAGGTGTCCGGCAGCGTTGTCGCGGTAGGTCCAGGCTCCGAGAATCGCCTCGGTGATGAGATCATGGCGAAGGTGCTCTGGGGTGGCTTTGCCGAATTCGCGATAGTGCGGGCCGACATGGCATTGCCGGCTCCAGCATCGACCCGCTTGACGGAGGCAGCAGCGATTCCGGTGTCCTTCACGACTGCTGCTGTGGCCCTGACCGAGGCCACCTTGCTGCGAGAGGGCGAGACCATCATCATCCACGCTGCCGCGGGTGCCGTCGGACTCGCTTCTGTACAGGTCGCCAAGGTACTTAAGGCAACCGTCATCGCCACCGCCGGTTCGGACGAAAAATGCGACCTAGCCAAGTCATTCGGAGCTGACCACGCCATCAACTATCGAGAATCCAATTTCCGGGAACAGGCCCTGGATCTCACGGGCGGAGCAGGGGTTGATGTCGTGCTCGACCCGGTGGGTGGCGATCACGCGCTGGAATCACTGCGATCGTTGGCGTGGTGCGGTCGCTACCTCATCGTTGGGTTTGCATCCGGAAGGGTCCCGAAACTCCCTTCCGACCGGCTCCTCCTCAAAGGCGCGTCAGCCATTGGCGTGTATTGGAACCACGACGTAGATCCCGAAATGGTGCACCGAGCCGAACGACGCTTTCTGCCCTGGTTGGACGAAGGGGTCCTACGGCTCTGCGTCGAAACGACCTACGAGCTTGCCGATCTCCCGGTAGCCCTCGAATTGCTGGACCATGGTGTCACAAAGGGGAAAATGGTGCTCCGGGTCGGCGAAAGGCCCCAGACGTGACTGCTGATCTCCTCGCCGGCTATCGCGTGCTCGATCTGACCAGAGTGATGTCGGGGCCATATTGCACGGCCATGCTGGCCGACATTGGGGCCGA
>JAKUTA010000308.1 GCA_022447885.1 Candidatus Poseidoniales archaeon
CACAAGAGTTCCCTGCGGAACTTCGTGATCGCGTCATATGCCAGGATGCGCGTAAGATGGAACAGGTGCCGGACAACTCTGTGCAGCTGATGGTGACCTCTCCACCGTACAACGCCAACAAGCAGTACGACGAGAATCTGAATCTCGAGACCTATCTCGGCCTGCTGCGCGACGTCTTCAGCGAGTGCTACCGCGTGCTCGCGCCCGGTGGACGTGCGTGCATCAACGTCGCCAACCTCGGGCGCAAGCCGTACATCCCGCTCGCCTCGTTCATCAACCAGATCATGATGGACATCGGATTCCTCCCTCGAGGTGAGGTCATCTGGAACAAGTCAGCGAGTGCCGGTGTGTCGTGTGCCTGGGGCTCATGGAAATCGGCCTCCAATCCCATCTTGCGGGACGTGCATGAGTATGTGCTCATCTTCTCCAAGGGGAAGTACAAACTTCACCGCTCCCGCGCAGAGAAGGAGGACGGAAGGGCTGACACCATCGGCAAGGAGGAGTTCATGGAATGGACGAAGTCGATCTGGTCCTTCCCCACCGAGAGTGCCAGGAGAGTCAACCACCCGGCCCCGTTCCCGGTCGAACTTCCCCGCCGCTGCATCGAACTCTACACCTACGCCGGTGACGTGGTTCTGGACCCATTCGCAGGCTCAGGTTCGTCCGCCGTGGCCGCCAAGCGGGCCGGCCGTCACTACATCGCGTTCGACATCGTGCAGGAGTACTGCGACATCGCTGAGCAGCGCGTCGCTGACGAAGTTAGCAACGATTGAACGGGCGAATGCCTTAGGTTCACGAGCGCCCGCGGGTGAGCGTGCAGTGGGACGTCGGTGTCATCGAGGGGCCGGATGGCGATGATTGGCGGGTGCCTGTGGCGGAGCTGGAGAGCCGACAGGCGAGAGCGGCTGCGGCGCTGGCTGATGCGGGCATCGAGGCGATGCTCGTCCACGACCCGGTCGACAGTTACTGGCTGTGCGGCAGCCGACAGGCGGGTGCATTCCTGCTGGGCGCTGAAGGCTCGGGCATTCAGGCAGCGCATCTCGTCAGGCAGAGCATCGATCGCGCTCGCTGGGAGGCAGGCGAAGGTGACTCACCACACGAGGTCACGCCCCTGCCCCGATCCAAGGAACTCTCCGAATCGCTCGGTGCCCGCGGGTTGAGCAACTCTCCCGCCTTGCAACTCGGTAGAATGCCGCATTCTGACGCAAACAGGCACTTGGCCAATCTCAGTGGTCTTGGAGGAGACAGCGCCGACTGCACACAACTGCTGTGGGACCTGCGCGAGACGAAGTCCGACTGGGAGGTCGAGCGGCTGCGCGAGAGCGGCGAGGTCAATCGCTGGATGTTCGAGGCGATTCTCGACGAGGGTGGTGAGGGCGTCTCCGAGATCGAGTTGGCAGCGGCGGCCGATTCTGTGAGCAGGGCTTCCGGATTCGGCGGTCATGTGCGCATGCGACGCTGGCCGATGGACTGTGACCGTGTGGTCATCGCCGCGGGCGGGTCAGGCTCAGTCCCGTCGTTCTTCGATTCCGCCGTGGGAGGAACCGGCCCGCACCCCCTCGCCTCCTTGGGTGCCGGCTTCCACAGGATCAAGGTCGGCGAACCGGTGCTGGTGGACATCGTTCACTGCCACCGCGGCTACGTCTCCGACTGCACACGCATGTTCAGTGTCGGGCCGCTGGACGCAGAATGGGAGGAACGTCTCGCCGACATGGTGGAGATTCGTGACGCGGTGGTGGCCAGCCTCGGACGGGGAGAGGACTGCGAAGTGGCGTATGAGGCTGGACACGTGATCGCTCGCGAGCGCGGGC
>JAKUTA010000309.1 GCA_022447885.1 Candidatus Poseidoniales archaeon
CGATGCCTCTCACGTCACATGAACAACTCCGGAGATGGCCCCCCACCAGTGAGGGTACATAAACGGTCTCTTCGGTCTGACCACTGCTCCCCTCTGCTCTTGCGGGAGGTGAACCTACAAGCGTCTACAATGTCATTGTTGATATCCATCGGCTGCCCAGCCGACCCCATGCATCCGAGCATCAACGTCCTCGGGACCGAGCTCGAGCCCTGTTCGATGGACCCGCTCACCGGTTGGCATCGCGACGGCTGCTGCAACACAGACCAGACCGACCGCGGCCTGCACGTCGTCTGCTGCATCTTGACCGAGGATTTCCTCGAGTTCGCCCGCTCACAGGGAAATGATCTCATCACCCCTGCCCCCCAGCACAACTTCCCTGGCCTTGTCCCCGGAGACCGCTGGTGTGTCTGCGCGCAGACGTGGATGGACGCGACCGAGGAGGGTGTCGCCTGTCCAATTTCTCTGGAATGCACGCACGAGGAGGCGCTGGCGATCATACCCATCGATGTGCTGGAAGCGCATGGCGAGTGATGCCGCGAAGGCTGTGAGAGTGCCGAGAAATGGCTGACGAAGGGCCGACGAACCGACTTGCGGACTGCACCTCCCCCTACCTGCTGCAACACGCCTCGAACCCGGTGGCCTGGCAACCGTGGGATGATGACGCCATCGAACTCGCCCGCACGCTCGACCGGCCATTGCTGGTGTCCATCGGATACGCAGCCTGTCACTGGTGCCACGTGATGGAACACGAGTCGTTCGCTGACGAGGCGACGGCCGCGATGATGAACGAGCGATTGGTCTGCATCAAGGTCGACCGCGAGGAGCGCCCGGACGTCGATGCGCTCTACATGGCGGCCTGTCAGGCGCTCACCGGCGCGGGTGGCTGGCCGCTCAACGCGTTCGTCGACCCGAACACGCTGAAACCGTTCTTCGCCGGCACCTACTATCCGCCCGACCAGCGTTATGGCCGGCCCTCCTGGACCCAGATCGTCACCGCGCTCAGCGACACCTGGAGGGACGAGCGAGACGGCCTGCTGGCCAACGCCGAGCAGATCACGGACCATCTAGGCCAGATGGCGGCAGGTGGAGAAGCAGGCGAGCATGACCTGGAGGAACTGGTCGGGGCGGTCTCCGTGGCTTCCGTGCAGCACTCGCTGAAACTGTTCGATGCGCAGAACGGCGGATTCGGTGGCGCACCCAAGTTCCCGCACCCGATGGAACTGGAGGGCCTGCTCAGGAATGGCTCCGAGGAGGCGCAGAACGCGGTCGAGGTGTCTCTGCGCTACATGGCCGAGCGGGGCCTGTTCGACCATCTGGGCGGCGGCTGGCATCGCTACTGCGTCGATGCGCAGTGGGCCGTGCCGCACTTCGAGAAGATGCTCTACGACAATGCGCTCCTGCTGCCGATTCACGCCCGCGCGCTGCGCGAGGAAATCGGAGATTCTGCCCTGCACGAGCGAGTGATCCGACTGACCTTGGAATGGCTCGAGCGGGAGATGTTCGACCCTGACGGCGGCATCTGGTCCACCCTCGATGCCGACTCCGACGACGGCACGGGGCACAAGGAGGAGGGAGCCTTCTACGTCTGGAATCCGACAGAAGTCAAGGCTGCTCTCGGCAAGCAGGATGGTGCGCTGGCGTGCGCTCGCTGGACGGTCACCGAATCCGGAAATTTCGAGGACAGCGGCACCAGCGTGCTCGCGCTCGCACCCGGCGCAGGGCTCACTGGAGAGGCCGAAGAGGAACTCCGACTCGCCCTCCTCGACGCGCGGGCCGAACGAGCCCGCCCGGGCACCGACGACAAGGT
>JAKUTA010000031.1 GCA_022447885.1 Candidatus Poseidoniales archaeon
ACCGTGGACCGGGCGGGTTGCAAGGACAGCGACGGGGATGGGTGGTCGGACGCCTCGGACATGTTCCGCAACGACCCGACCCAGTGGTCGGACCGAGACGGTGACAGGATAGATGTGTTCGAACTGATCTCCTCCTGTGGTGACAACCCCAATGGCAACAATCCTGACCTGTTCCCTGACGACCCGACGCAGTGCACCGACCGTGACGGTGACGGCTACGGTGACCACGCGAGCGGCCCGAACGGTGATTGGTTCCCAGATGATCCCACCCAATGGTTCGACGCCGACCGTGACGGCTACGGCGACAACCCGGCTGGCAATGATGCAGATCTCTGTCCCGATGAATTCGGCACGATGGACGATGATGACAACCGCGGGTGCCCCGACTCGGACCTCGACGGAGTCGCAGACAACCTCGATGCGTTCCCCAACGACCCGTTCAAGACGGTGGACCGCGATGGCGACGGGTTCGCCGACGACCCGCTGGCTCCCGAGCGAGATGACTGCCCGGATGAATGGGGGAACAGCACCGAAGGCAGCTGGTACGGCTGTCCCGACTCCGACGGCGACGGCTGGGCGGACAGCATGGATGATTTCCGGACTGATGCGACGCAATGGAAGGACAGCGACGAGGACGGTTGGGGAGACAACTGGGGCAACACCTCCTGGAACGGCACGCGCGAGTCGGGCTGGCCCGGGATCTTCCGCGAGGATGCGCTGATGCCGGACGCCTTCCCGCTCGATGCCACCCAGTGGAACGACACCGATGGCGACGGATACGGGGACAATCCCAACGGCTCCAATCCGGATGCATTCCCATTCGTCAACAGCCAGTGGAAGGACAGCGATGGTGACGGCTACGGTGACAACACCACGCGTGACGCGTTCGAGCCGGACGACTGCCGTGCCAAATTCGGTACCTCGTGGCGCGACCGCCGTGGCTGCGAGGACAGCGACGGTGACGGTACGAGCGACCTCGGTGACATCTGCATGTGGGACCCAGACGTATGGGAGCCCCCTGGAGAATGTGCCATCACAGAGGCGCCGCGTGGACTCGATGCTGAGGAAGAGGGCAGGAGTGCTTTGCAGATGGCGAAAACAGCCGGATATTTCGTTATTGGATTCCTCCTGCTGGCGATACTCGTGGCAATGATATCACGCCAAGCGGCCAAGCGCAGTGGTCAACTCATGCGTCAGAATGTCGAGCTCCATGAGAAACTGTTCGATGAGGAGGAGAGGCGCCGCGATCAGTGGATCGAACATTATGTGGACAGCGGAGATTTGGAGAAGGCCAGGGAACTGGGCTGGGAGGAGAAGGCGCAGTGGCAGATCCATGAGGAGGAGAAGGCCGCCGCAGAGGAGGAGAAGATCGAATCGCTTCCGGAAGCGCTGGACATCGATGACCTGCTGGACGACTGACGCCCGCTGGGAATCAATGACAAGGCATATCCGTGACTGGTGCGAGAGGCTGTCCGTTCAAGATGAGCATCGCCGGCGACCCCTTCGACGAATTCCCCTCCTCGGCAGCCACCACGGGCGGTCGGCTGCACACTCTGCTCAATTCGATGCGCTCGGCGGTGCTCGAGGTCGACGCGGGTGGGGCCTTGCTCTACGTCAACCCGTTCGCACGCGAAATCATGCCCGAACTGCCGCAGACTCCGGCTCCACCCGGCTGGGAGAGGGAGTTCGGAACCATCCACACCTTGCGCGACTCGCACGGTGCACCGATCGATCCTCTGGAGGGTCCGCTCGGTGCCGCGCTCAGCACCGGGGTGCCGCAGCACGACTGGCACTTCAGCATCGACCTGCCGAGTGGACGGGAACTGCACCTGCTCGGCAGCGCCGCACCTCTGCTGAGCGAGAATGGCGAGGTTCTGGGGGCGATCGCATCATATCAGGACGTCACCGAGTTGATCGAGTTACAGGACGCGCTGCAGAAACAGCTGGACGAAACGCGTACCGCTCACCAGGAGATGAATCTCGCCCACGGCGAACTGTCGCGCGCGCACAACCTGCAGGCAGGCTTCATCGCAAACTTCAGCCACGACCTGCGCACACCGCTCTCCGGAGTACTGGGATTCTCCGACCTGTTGGGTGTATCGCCGAAACTCGAAGGCGCTGTCGACGAGCACGATTACCTGCGCGAAGTGGTCGATGCGGGCGACACCCTGCGCATGATGATCGATTCGGTCATCAGTTACTCCAACGTGGTTGCTGGTACGGTGCACATCCATGCTGAATGGCACGAACTGATGCCGCTGCTCGAGCGCACCACGGAGCCTGCAAGGCGCCTCTGTGAACGCAAGGGAATCACATTCGAGTTGGAATTGGACGAGGGAATGACGCGGATACGCATCGACGAGATGCGGCTGCACGAGGTGCTCGAACAGCTGCTCGACAACGCCACCAAGTTCACCAGCCACGGCACCATCTCGCTCAAGGTCGCCAGAGAAGGTGAGGAGATGTTGTTCAGGGTATCCGATACCGGTCCGGGCATCTCCCCGGAAGCGGAACTTCGTCTGTTCGAGCCGTACTCGAAGACACTGCTGCAGGACGGCCAGTTACGCAGGGGTGTCGGACTCGGACTGACGCTTGCCAAGGCGCTGACAGAGTTGATGCGCGGCAGGCTCGACTACGAATCCACACTCGGCAAGGGAGCCACATTCATCCTGCGCCTACCGCTCGACTTCGTGCTGCCGGACGCTGGCGACGAATGGAACCTATGAATCCCAGAGATTCGATGTTCCGCGGGCGCTCAATCGTCGAACCTGAGGAAAGGGAGGGCGTCGAACTCCTCCAACTCCGTCGCGTTGAGGGCATGGTTGTGAGCCAAGGCCTGCTCGATGGTGACCCAATCCGGCGTCGAACCGTCGATCCATTCGTAGCGATGTCCCGGGATGAGACGCCATTCTGGTGGCAGCGCCTGAAGCAGGCCGCGGGCGTGGCTGATGCTGCGCCATTGAGTGACCGAATCACCGCCGGGCAGGTCGACACGACCGGATCTTGCCGTGAACAGCAGGTCTCCGGCATGGTAGATCCCGTGACCATGCAGGGTGACGTGCCCGGGGGCGTGGCCTGGCGAGTGGGTGACAACGAGTTCTATCCCCCCTGAGGACCACTCGACCGAGGTGTGTGCTTCGTGGCTCCACGAATGGGTGAGATCGACCTTCTTGAACAACACCAACCCGAGCAGGCTCGGCGACACCGATTCCTCGTGCCCCCATACCTCCAGGTCGGCTACGGATCCCACCAATCCCTTCACTCCGGCAGTATGATCCCGATGAGTGTGCGTCAGCAAGATGTGGGTGGGTGTCAGACCTTCAGCAGCCACTCCGGCGAGCCAGCCTCTGGCATCGTAGGGATCGACCAACGCGACCGTCCCGGTAGCCCGGTTGATGAACGCCGTGTTCATGTTCAGAAAGGAGCCCATCTGCGTCACCCAGACCTCGACACCATCGTCGAACGTCGTCCTGTGGAACTCGCCCTTAGCCAACATCACAGACCGGACAAATGGCCATTCCGCATAGAAATGGCGGCCGTTTTCCCTGAGGGCGGGTCTTAAGTGCAAGCTCTCGCCCTTCGCCTCCCATGGGGAGGCGGAGCGCCAGCGCACGCGCAGGCTCGCGAGCACTGCTGTTCGCAGCCGTGCTCGCCCTGCTCGCAGCACCGTTGACGTCTGTCTCCAGCGCAGCCGACGGCGATGACCTGACGCTGGCCGTCACCCTGTCCGAGGCGACGGAGGATGGCGATTGGTACTCGGATTCCCAGCCCCTGGAGATCAGCGTCGCCCTGCGCAATGACGGTGATTCCTCTGTCGCGCTGGAATACAATCCCTCCTGCCCGGCACAGATGACGGTGCTGACCGGAGAGCCGCTCACCGAGTTCGTCACACTCGATGACCTCAGGACCTGCCTCGAGCAGCAGCGAGCAATCGACCTGCTCGCCCACCAGACACGCCAGTTGGACTCATTCTCCTGGGACTGGAGCGATGGTCAGGGCGAGGTCATCTCCTCAGGTCCGGTCACTCTCAGGTTCGAATTCAACAATGCATCGATGCAGGAGTTCGTGCTCCAGTTCCAGCGCCAGCCGGTATCGGGAACGGGGCTGACCTTGGTCATCTCCGCCGCGCTGCCTCCAGGCGGCGGTCGCACGACGTTCCAGCCCGGCGACACGCTGTGGGCACATGCAGGGCTGTCCAACTCCGGGGAGCAATCGGTCACAGTGCCGATGGACGTCGGCTGCCGGATGCAGGTCTCGACCTCCAGCGTAACCAGCGAGCACACGTCGCGGCTGACCGACATCGGCTGCGGCTCAGGCAGCACACTGGCTCCGGGAGAATCAACTTCGCTCGGATGGTGGAGTTGGGACTTCACCGAGCAGGGCAGCGAGATCGCCTACGGCGAATGGACGCTCGACTTCTCGCTGACCGGACTTGCTGACAGCACGACATCACACCAGTTCCGGTTCAAGGCGGGCGGGAACGTGAGTTCAGGGACTCCACTCGCCCTCACCCTGACGACGAACGGTGTTCAGGACGGCGACGGCGTACTGAGAGTCGGCGACCTGCTCACCATCAGCGCCGACATCGAGAACACCGGTCAGGCGATTGCCGAGGTGGAGTTCAACAATTCCTGCTGGGCATTGATGCATGTGATCTCCAGCGATGGGCTGATCGTGCTGGACGACCGCTTGCCGCTCGATTGCGAGATGGAGCACTTCGAGAAGAAGCTCGAACCATCCGAAACGCTCAACGTGATGCTGCGAGACTGGGACATGGCCGACAACGCCGGCTGTGAACTCGAAGACGGGGAGCACCTGCTGGTGGTCGATGTCCCCAAGTATGGTCTGGCTGGCTCTTGGGCATTCGAGTATGGGGGAGACGGCAGCGGTGCCGCCTGCCGAGCCGCCAACCAGGACCTGAGCACGGTCTGGTTCACCGTGGAGGAATTGACCGTGCTCAACGCGGGAACGCTGCAGGAAGAGGTCCAGTTCGAACTGAGGCTGCTCAGTTCCGAGCCGCTGGACATCTTCTGGCCGCAGGCGTGCCGGCTTGACCTCACGATGCACAGGAGTGGAGATGTGCTGCCGCACCGAGTCTGGTCGGAGGCCTGCGACGATCCCGGTGGCGCGCTGCAGACCATCGGGGGGGAGAATGCGCTCCACTGGGGACCATTCACCGTCGACTTCGTCGATGCCGCCGGAGATCCGCTCAGCGATGGCACATGGGTGGTGACCGCGACGACCACCGGTACACCTTCGCTGTCCACGCAACTGGCGCACACATGGAGCGCTCCGGCGGTCACCGAGGAGACAGACTCAACGAGCACATCAGAGCCCACGGAGGAAGACGGCGGAGGCATCGCCAACCCGGTGGACGGTGCTGATCCAGGGACGATCATCGAGGGTGACTGGAACTACGTCACCACCGGCACCGGCGGCTGCTGGCTGCTGGTGGACCTCGAGGGGAACGAACACCCGCTGGCCGGAGACGATACCGGCGTCGAGTGGCAACCGCAACCGCAGCTGCAGGGTGCATACTGGGTGCACGCGAGTGAGCAGGTCTCGACGGCTTGCGCGCCTTGGGCGCCCGGCATCGTCGTCGATGAGGTGCTCGGCGAGCGCATCGTCGAGCCAGAGGCAGCGGCGGCTGACGACGAGGTGGCTGGAGAGAGCGAGGCGGGTGGCTTCGTGGTCAACACCCCCGCGCTCATCTCCGTGGTCGCTTCCACCGGATTCATCGGCCTGGCGATGCTCACCATCGCCAAGGTGGAATGGATTCGCATGCCTGCGAGCCGCTGGGGGCTGGTGCTGCTCGGATTGGTCAAGAAGCGTGACAACGGCGGAGAATACCAGCGCGGCCGCATCGTGACCTACGTCGAACTGCACTCGGGGATCCACTTCCGCGCCCTGCTCTCGTCGTTGAGCATGTCCAACGGACAACTGGCGCACCATCTCAACGTGCTCGAAACCGATGAGCGCGTCTGGAAGCGAAGGGATGGGCGCAAGGTGCGCTACTACTCAGCGATGGTCGCGCGGGACACGCCGCAGGAGGAGCTGCCGGTTCCGGTGCTGCAACCCGACCCGAACAGCCTGCAAGGCAAGATCCTCGAGATGCTCGACATCCATGAGAACGAGATCCTCAACCTGTCGCAGAAGGAGTTGGCGGTGAAGTTGGAGACCAGCCAGCAGTTGGTGTCCTACCACCTCAAGGCACTCGAGCAGTGGGGGCTGATAGAGAAGGAGAAGGTCGCCCTGCGCTACCGCTACCGCCTCACCGATCGAGCCGTCCTGCTCATCAACAACCACGATCTGTCAGTCCCCGATGAGTGACGGAACTCTCGATTCTCAGCCGCTCGGTTGAAAACGGGGTTGTGATTAGCCGCGTTCAGTACGTCACGTACCGTACGCTACGCACACGCACGCGAGGGAGAGCCATGGACGAGGAATACCAACCGGGCCAGGTCGAACCCAAGTGGCAGGATGCGTGGGCGGAGGCTGGTGTGTTCGAGTCAGATGCGGATTCGAGCAAGCCGAAGTTCTACTGCCTGGAGATGTATCCCTACCCTTCCGGTGCCATGCACATGGGGCATGTGCGCAACTACAGCATCGGGGATGCAATCGCCCGTTACCGCAGAGCGAGCGGATTCAACGTCATCTACCCCATCGGATTCGACTCGTTCGGCATGCCGGCGGAGAACGCTGCCATCGCCGAGGGGGGTCACCCACGGGAGATCACCGAGCGCAACATGGCGAAGATCACCGCCCAGATCAAGCGCATCGGCTTCTCTTACGACTGGCGCAGGCTGCTGATGAGCCACGATCCTGACTACTATCGCTGGAACCAGTGGTTCTTCCTCAAGTTCTTCGAGAAAGGGCTGGCCTACCGCGCGCTCGCCCCGGTCAACTGGTGCGACGACTGCAACACCGTGCTCGCCAACGAACAGGCCAGAGGGGGACGCTGCTGGCGCTGCTCCTCGCTGGTGAGTGTGAAGGAGATGGTCCAGTGGTTCCTGAGGATCACCGATTACTCCGATGAGCTGCTCGACGGGCTCGAGCAGGTCGATTACCCGGAGAACGTGCGACTGCTGCAGCAGGATTGGCTCGGGCGCTCTGAAGGTGCGCTCATCCGCTTCCCGGTCGTCGATTCCGCTGAGGTCATCGAGACGTTCACGACGCGGCCGGACACCATCTTCGGCGTGACCTTCGTGACCATCGCGCCCGAGAACCCGCTCGCCGAGCGGCTGGTGGCCGGCACGGAGCATGAGGACGCCTGGCGGGAACTGCGCGCTGAGGTGCTCGGGATGTCCGACATGGAGCGCGGCATGCTGCGTGACAAGAAGGGAGTGTTCCTCGGCAAGCACGCCACCAATCCACTGAGTGGTGAGAAGGTCCCGATCTACGCTGGAAACTTCGTCATCGCCACCTACGGGACCGGCTCGGTGATGGCCGTTCCCGGTCACGACCAGCGGGACTACGATTTCGCCGAGGAGTACGGCATCCCGATTCGCCAGGTGCTGCTCGAACACGATGGAGATGTCCCCACTGACGAACTGGATCGTGCGTTCGAGGGCTACGGGCCGATGGTCAACTCAAGCCGCGACGGCTTCGACGGTCTGGCTGGCACGGACGCCATCAACGCCGTGATCGCCATGCTGGAGAAGGAGGGCGCCGGCCATGGGACTGTCGAGTGGAAACTTCGCGACTGGGGCATCAGCCGGCAGCGCTACTGGGGCACGCCGATCCCCATCATCCACTGCGACGAATGTGGTGAGGTGCCTGTGCCCGAGACGGATCTGCCCGTCGAACTGCCAGATGATGTCGATTTCACCGGCGAAGGCAATCCGCTGGAGACGTCGGCGACGTTCCTCGACGTCGACTGCCCGACCTGTGGAGCCGCAGCGCGACGGGAGACCGACACGATGGACACCTTCGTCGACTCCTCGTGGTACTTCATGCGCTACATGGATGCGAGCAATTCGGATGCCTGCTTCGACCCCGACATGGCCGACTACTGGATGAACGTCGACTTCTACTGTGGCGGCATCGAACACGCCCAGATGCACCTAATCTACGCCCGCTTCTGGACCAAGGCTCTCAGAGACCTCGGCCTGCACTCGCACGACGAACCGTTCCAGAGACTGCTCTGCCAGGGGATGGTCAATGCTCCCACTCCCTTCTGCGAAGCGTGCAAAACCACCCTGCACGTCGAGCACCGCGAAACCGGGGTCTGCCCGCACTGCGGTGGACCGCTGGGCGAGCGCTCCGCAAAGATGTCCAAGTCGGAGGGCAACACGATCAATCCGACCCCGATGGTGGACAAATACGGTGCTGACACGGTGCGTCTGTTCATGCTGTTCGCCGCCAACCCGACCGCCGGGATGGATTGGTCTGATGCGGCGGTCGTATCCAACTTCCGGCAGTTGAACACGATCTGGTCGCTGCCCGCTCAGGTCGCCGGATGGGATGATGTCGCATCACCGGTGGACGATTGGCTGGCGGCCCGCTTCCGCCAGCGCCAACGCGAGTGGGTGGCGGCGATGGAGGATGTCGAACTGCGCGTGGCGGTGCGCATCAGCCATTACGAATTCAACAACGACCTGCAGTGGTACAGGCGCCGCGGCGGCAGCAACAAGGGGCTGGTGACGGGCATGCTGCGCGAACTTGCGCCGATGCTGCACCCAGCCACCCCGCACATCGCCGAGGAGCTGTGGGAAGAGACTGGTGGTGAGGGCTTGCTCGCCGCACACCTGATCGGGGAGATGGGCGCAGAACAGGAGGGTGATGCGTCCGAGCTGGCTGCGGAACAGTATCTGCGGAGCCTGCTCGAACAGGCACGCAAGATGAGGGGACTGGCAGCCCGTCACCTCGAGGGTGAGCCGAGAGAAGTCACCATCCAGTGCGCGGAATCATGGAAGGGTGAACTCTGCCGCATGGGCATGGACCTGCAGGAGGAGGACTTCGAGATGAAGTCGGCTCTCAAGGTCATCATGACCCGCGAATTCGCCCACGATGCGGAGGTGCGCAAGCAGATCCCCGGTGTGTGGAAGCGAGTCCAGAAGCAGTTGTTCAAGTGGTCGCCCGACGAGAAGGCAATGCTCAGAGCAGACATCGACGAAGTTGCGACCATCACAGCCGCAGCGGAGTTCATCGCTGCTGAACTCTCCGTCGATTCTGTTCAAGTGTGGACAGCCGGCGAGGGCGACGATGTCGGTGACAAGGCGCGCTTCGCCTTCCCGCTTGAACCGGGCATCGCCTATCTCTGAACCTCATTTGTGAGATCATGATCTCCCAGAATGGGAGATTTCTCTCTTTTTGAGGAATCTAATTATTGGTATGTAAACTTGTTTGAAATTAAAGCATATTTATCGGAAAACATGAGGAAAAAGGACTTGTTCAGAAATTAACTGGCCTAATATATAACTGAATCGCTTCTTACAACAGCAATTACGTGCATCATCCGACATAAAGTCATGAAAAATAAAAAATTACCTCTAATTTTCCAATCTTTTCAACAGTCTGCTTATAATAAGAGGATAATACTTTAATTATTCCTTGATTATTGCATCAGCCGGTCATGCCGCCGTCGTAATCATCCTTGGACCGTAGTTGCCTCTCCTCCTGGTAGCGCCGGCGGTTGTACAAGGTTCGGTTCAGAGCATCTTCAAGATTCACCTTACTGATGCTGAAGTCCATCTTCTGGTTATTCTCCTCGAATGCGATCAGTCCCGCTTGTGAGACAATCTCCTGCAGATGCGCTCCAGAGAGGCCTGCACAACTTCTGCCCAGTTTCTTGAGGTCGATGCCCTTTTCATGCGTTGTCCGAGAAAGGTACTTCCGTAGGATCGCAACAACAAACTCCGGTTCGGGATAATCAAAGTCGATGCGGACGTCGAACCTACCGGGTCGATCAACCAGGGCCCAGTCGAGCATCTCTGGATGGTTGGTGGAGCCGATGGTCACCACCCCGGAGTTCTCCTCCATGCCCTCGAGAGCGTCGAGGAACTCGG
>JAKUTA010000310.1 GCA_022447885.1 Candidatus Poseidoniales archaeon
GTCATCACGTAGAGCGTGGTGTCCACATGCTGGGTGATGGCGTCGTCCGCCTGACCGATGCCGCTCGTCTCGGCGAAGATGAGGTCGAAGCCGACCGCCTGACAGACCTCGATCGCCTCCTCGAGCCTGTCGCTCACCTCCTTGCCCGAACCGCGGCTGGCGAGGCTGCGCATGTAGAAGTTAGAGTTCGAGAGCGCGTTCATGCGAATCCGGTCGCCGAGCAGTGCCCCACCTGTTCGCTTGCGGGTCGGGTCGGTGCACAGGAATGCGATGGTGAGTTCCGGCTCGTCGCGGATGATGCGCAGCATGATCTCGTCGAGCAGCGAGGATTTTCCTGAGCCGCCGGTGCCGGTGATTCCGATGACCGGGGCCTTATCCTCCTGTGGCCGACTGCGACATCTCTCCAATGCCTCGCGGAAGACATCAGCCTCGGGGCTGTCCTCGTCACCTGAGTTCTCAGCGAGGGTGATCAGCCGGGCGACCTTGCCGTGGTCAGCCGCACTGACCGGCCCATCGAGTTCCGCCACCATGTCCTGAGTGAGCAGGTCGAGGTCCTGCGTACGTTCGATGAGGTCGTCGATCATGCCGACGAGTCCCATGCTGCGCCCGTCGTCTGGAGAGTAGATGCGGGTGATGCCGGTTGCGTGCAGGTCGCGGATCTCCACCGGGGTGATGGTGCCCCCACCGCCGCCGAAGATGCGGACATGCTCCCTGCCTGCCTGCTCGAGCAGCGTGCGGATGTAGCTGAAGTACTCCATGTGTCCGCCCTGGTAACTGGACAGCGCCACCGCATGCGCATCCTCCTGGATGATCGCATCCACCACATCCTTGGCCGACCTGTCGTGCCCGAGATGGATGACCTCCGCACCGGCCGCCTGGATGAGGCGTCGCATCACGTTGATCGCCGCGTCGTGACCGTCGAACAGCGAGGCTGCGGTCACGACTCGTAGCGGTGAGCCGAGGCTTGAGACCTCGGCGCTGCCGCTCACGTCCGCCCCTTCGGACGCGCCGCCGGCTCCGCTCACCATGGCCGACCCGAGACCCTGACACCAAATCAGGCCACCGCTCGTCCCGAGCGGTGCGTACGCACATGTGAGACACCTGAAATGGTGAAGGTGCAACCCCCCGTCACCGCGCCATGGCGTGGGAGGAGGAGATGGTCGACCTCGTCGGCACTCTGGGTCCTGTCGTCGGTTTCCTGCTCATCATCTTCGGAATCTCGCTCACCCTGTTCGGCTCTCGCCTCACCCCGATTCTGGTCGGGCTCGCCTTCTTCCTCCCCTTCGCCATCACCACCGCCGTGATCTGCGAGGCGTTCCTGAACATCAGCCAGGAGAGGTCACTGTGGGCAGGCCTGGCGGTCGGGGGATTGGCCGGCGCCTGCGGGTCCACTCTCACGAAGCACGCGCATGTCGTGTTCGGGGGTGTGCTGGGCATGACGGCGGTGGCGATTCTGCTGGCGATCGCCCAGCAGTTCGTCGAGTTGAACATCATCGCCGCCGCCATCTCGCTCGATATCGGCTTCATCATCGGAGCCAAATTCACGCGCGGGCTGAAGGACGCGGTGCAGTTCGTGGCGGGTGCTGGACTTGGTGGATTCTGTCTGGCCGCCGGCATCACGGTCAGGCGGGCTGGCCTCGAGGGGCTGGGCGGTTTCGATGCGCGCACCGGTGACAGCGCCTTCATCCTAGCCGCGTGCATGCTCGGGGGTGCGCTGTTCCTGCAGTGGGTGGCCGACAGGGGAACGGAAGAGGAACACGACGACTGAAGGAGAATTCATCTCTTTCTTGACTTACGTAGTCT
>JAKUTA010000311.1 GCA_022447885.1 Candidatus Poseidoniales archaeon
CCGACACGGTTTTGGCCTACAACTACCGCGCCGCACTTGAAAACGCCCGGTTGGGACTTGGCAACGCCACCGCGGTGATCCTGGTGGTTGCGATCATTGTGGCCCTGGTACCGCTGCTCTACATCACATATCGCGACCAGATCCGGGAGCGCTGACGTGCGCCCGTTCACCCACCCAGTGGCCCGAGTATGCCTGCACCTGATGCTCTGGTTCGTCGTCCTCTACAGCACCCTCCCGTTCCTCTGGACGACACTCAACTCCTTCAAGACCAAACGGGATGCCAATGCGAGGGTGCCGAAACTCCTGTTCGATCCGACGCTGGATAATTATGGCGATGTTCTGCTCAGATCGGCGCCCGAGAACGGCGCGGTCATCGCGACTGTGTTGGTAGGAATTCTCGGCGTGCTCGTAGCGGTGGGCCTGTTGGCCAAACGGATCCCCTTTCCGACCACAGCCATTTATTGCCTGGTCGCCGCAGCGACCGCAGTGGTCTTTTGGAAGATCCCGAGCTACATGAGGACGGCCGATATATATGACGACTTCCTGAACACGGTGATCGTCTGCACCGGAGCCGTCCTGCTCTCGGTCGGCATCGGTTCCTTCGCGGCCTACGGGTTGGCTCGCTACACGGGTATGTCTTCTGTGGTGATCTTGTTGGCGGCCATCGCCTTCCGATCGATGCCTCGGATGGGCTACATCCTCCCCTATTACCAAACGAGCCAGGACCTCGGCATCTATGATTCGTACTTGCTGTTGATAGTCGTCTTGGTGGCGATCAATCAGCCATTCACCATCTGGATGCTGCGTGCGTTCTTCGTCAATGTTCCCCGTGAACTCGAGGAGGCGGCCATGGTCGACGGCGCCTCGCGGTTCGGCGCGTTCAGGAAGGTGGTGATTCCCACCGCCTGGCCCGGAATCGTTGCCACCTCGCTGTTCACCCTCCTCGTCGTCTATCACGAGTTCATTCTCGTGAGGATCCTCTCTCAAACGAAGCAGACCCTCACGGTCGCTATGACCCAATACGTGGGGGGCGTAAGCGTTCCGGGCTCCATTCCCCGGCAATCAGCCGCATCGTTGATCTCCGTCGTCCCGCTCATCGTCGTGGTCCTCATCTTCCAAAAACACTTCGTCAAGGGCATCGCCGACGGAGCGGTCAAGGGTTGAGCCGTCCGAGGGCATCGGACGGCAGAAAGGTAGTCATTGTGAACGCAGAGAAAGATCATCCAGACGAGGCAGAGGCAGGCGTCGCGAGCGAACACGGAACGACGAGTGGTAAGCGGCACATGCCTGAGGACTTCTCGATCTCACTCGCCACGACGAGGGAGGAAGAGCGTTCCTCGTCTGGTCCGGTCACCGAGCGCCGCCAGAGCATGCGGGGTTTCGAGGACACGTATATCGACATCATCGACTACATCGTTCGAATTACTCACCGTATATGGGAGGAGAAGGATGTCGGGTACATATATGACACCTACAGTTCCACCTCGCGGGTCTTTGACGATTACGGATTGCAGCACGGTAGCGAGAAGATCGTTGCGGATACGGTCCACACGATCAACGCCTTCCCCGATATCGAGCTCTATGCCGATGAGATCATCTGGGCCGGCGATGACGAGGTTGGCTTTCACACCTCGCATCGCACGTTGATCACGGGGCACAACACGGGCTTCAGCAGATACGGCCCACCCACCGGTCGCGAGATCACCTGTTGGTGCATCGCCAACTGCGTCTCCCTGGCCAACGAGATCTTCGATGAGTGGGTCATCTACGACACAGCCAGCCTGCTC
>JAKUTA010000312.1 GCA_022447885.1 Candidatus Poseidoniales archaeon
AGTGATGATTTGCTAGATATCGGTTGGTGGATTTGAAACCAGATATTATCTGAATCTAAATTTCATTTTCCGAAACGATTGTCTGTAGTCTCCACGAATGTATCACTCATCTAGAGACTGATCTCAATACTTGATGGAGATTCCTGAATCGCTGTTACGATTTTCGTCCCATTGGAACTTCGCTCAGAGGCGAGTTCGTCCGCCTTCGCCATCGAACGAGTGCCATACGCGGCTCTGGTCCTCGAAGGAGTCACCGAGGTCCTCGAAGATGAACGGGGTGATGTTCATGACGTCGTCGTTGGGGGCGCCCGCGGAGGCGTTGGCGCAGCAGGCGAACAGCGGGAAGGTCTCCTCCTTCGCCGGACCGATGATCACGAACTGCTCCTCCTTGACCACCAGGTTCTGGTTCCCGTTCCATTCGGCCTGCTCGAACAGCGCACCCTGTGGGATGCGCACGCGCAGTTCGGTGTCGGTGTTGTTGCGCACGCACAGCTCCAGCGCGTCCGATCTGTTGTAGCCCTTGCCGACACAAGTGGTCAGCGAGATGTCACCGGATGACATGAGCGAGTAGAGGGTGTCCGTCCCATCGTCGCAGCGCAGGTTCAGGGCTGCAGGAGAGTAGATCCCGACACGCTGTCCGTCGCGCTGCGAGCGCAGGTAGGAGAGTTGAGCCACGAGCATGGACCCACCCATGCGTCGGTCAGCATCCTCGGTGATGCCCTCGCACAGGTCGCGTGCGCGAGCGCTGAACAGATCACGAGAGACCTTGCTGCCGTTGAGTTCGGAGTTGTCGATCTCCACGGGAACGATGGATGCCCCATTCACTGAGACGTCGATCATCTCGACCTCGCCGATGACGTTGATGTCGTCGATGGTGCGACGGTCGAGCACGCGGTTGCCGGCGGCGTCGTAGTAGATGGCGAGCCGGGTGAACGAGTCGATCTCGATGGTGACCTCCTGTGAGGTGGTGACGACACCTTCGCTGATTCCGAGGCGACGCCCGGCGAGAATGGTCATCTCGCGCGGGCTCGGGGTCGGGTTGGAGAGTATGAGGCGGTATCCGATCACAGGCTCACCTCCTGTGGTCGTGCGTTGGGGCGATAGATGACGAGGCGGATGTCGGGGTTGCTGCCATTCTGCTTCAGCTCGGAACAGTGAGCGATGAAGCGGTTCAGGCAGTCTCGATAACGATCGGATGGTGTGCATGGACGGTTCATCGTGGGCATGATGTCCGTGAGTTCGGTCTCCGTGTGCAGGAAGATGCGCACGACCTTGTTGACTCCGCGGTTGAGGCAGCGAGAGTTGGCAGCGACGGTGAGGTTGTCACACACGAAGTCGGCGGCGACCTCGCGCGCATCTCCTTTCCACAGTTCGCGGCAGTGGCCCATGCCCTCATTCTCGTTGAAGTGGGGTGGGTCCTCGAGGTGCACCTCGTCCACACCGTCGCAGTGTGCCTGACAGACGTGGTCGTAGGGCATCATCCCGGGAACGATCCACAGTTCATCGAAGCAGGTGTTCGAAGGGTGCCCGGGCACCTGATTCACGGCTAGGCTGTCACGAGCGTCTGCTCCGGCATCGTGGATGGTCGCAGGCAACCCCTGCATGACCTGGCGTGGAAGTTGGTGGCGGGCGAGCAGGCGGTGAACCTTCTCGACGAGTTCCTGATACTCGTGGAATTCCAAGCCACAGGCGACCATCCAAGTGATGTAATTGTTGGCGAGCTCAGCGATGTCATCGAAGGTCAATCCATTGACGACGCGCACACTGGGCTC
>JAKUTA010000313.1 GCA_022447885.1 Candidatus Poseidoniales archaeon
CGCCGAACGGCTGTGAGTAGTCCTCGCCCAGCACCCGCTCGATGGCCTCACCATCGTGAGCCAAGCGACCCCACCTCTGTGAGAAACCGAAGTCAGCTTCTGCACCATCGTGGTCGGGAGCGTGAGTGTGACTGATTCCGAAGAAGTGACCCATCTCGTGCGGCAGGGTCGTCAGGCTATCACCATTGAGCAATGTCGACTTCAATTCGATACCGCTACCTCGGCTGAGCTGGAATTCAGGGGAGGGGCCTCCGCTCTTGCCACTGGCGTCGAGGCTCGGTCGGATGACGATGGTGATCGACTCTGAACGAGCGCGGGATGCGAGGCGGAACGCCGCGCCTGTGTTGTACTCCTCGTCGAGGGTGATGTTGTCCAGTTCCTCCTGCGACACGTGGCGTGCTGCCAGTTCGGCCTTGAGTTCACTGAGCGCCGTCTGCTCGTCGTCTGACAGGTTCAGTTGCGCGCGCAGGTCGGGCAGAATGTCGCGCAGTGTCCACTCCTCGTAGTAGTCGTCTGATTCAGCGACCGCTTCGGGGATGATCACCACCTCCTTGGTCTGGAACTGGAAGTTCCAGGGTGCGAACACCGCGTTCAGGTTGTCCAGTTGGGTATTCATCCAGTCGTCGCTGACATCTCTCTCATCGACGTCGAGGTACACCCAGCGGATGTCGTAGAGCCTGTGCGTGGGCGCGTGCGAATAGTGAGCGCCACAGTCGGTTTGCTGGGATGCGCTCAGGGTTCCAGCCTTGTCTCCCATCCAGCAGTCGACCCACGTGAGCGGTGGCTCCTCCTGAGCCTGTGCGCCGGGAATGGCCGGCATCAGCAGCAGAACGGCGAGAATCAGGCAGGCACGATGGATGGTGGACACAGAAGACACTACGACGGGGCCGAGTCATCAATCCTGCCCTGTTGTGAATCAGGCGAAATTGCCACTCTGGTAGTCCGTGAACGCTTGACGAAGTTCCTCTTCGGTGTTCATCACGAACGGCCCGTAGCGGGCGATGGGCTCGGCCAGGGGCTCCCCGGCGAGAAGCAGAGCCTCAGCAGCCCCATCAGCATCTTCGGCAACCGAGATCGCCACGGAGTCACCCTCTGAGAGAATCGCCATCTGGCCGTCGCTCACCGATCCATCCTCGATGTTCAGCTCTCCGCCGAAGCAGTAGATGATGCCGTTCAACCCCTCATCCAAGGGCTGAACCAGACTTCCACCCGGCTGGATGGTCAGGTGGATGTAGACGATCGGGATGACCGTCTCGATCACCGCGCTCACACCCAGACACTCCCCAGCCACCACCCGCGCCCGCACGAGGCCGTCGTCGCTCTCCGCGACCGGGATCTCGTCAGCCGGGATGTCCTGATACCTCGGTTCCATCATCTTGTCCTTTGCCGGCAGATTCACCCAGATCTGGAAGCCGTGCATCACCCCGCCTGACTTGAGGAACTCCGGCTCGGGCAACTCTGAGTGGATCACGCCGCGACCGGCGGTCATCCACTGCACATCCCCAGGCCCTAAATCACCCGAATTCCCGGCTGAATCACCGTGACACATGCTCCCTTGCAACAGGTAGGTCACGGTCTCGAAACCGCGGTGCGGATGGGCCGGCGCGCCGATCGCTTCACCGGGGGCCCAGTCGACCGGTCCCATCTCGTCGAGCAGCAGGAACGGGTCGGTGAGGCGTCCAAGAGCAGCGGGCCTGCGAACGGGGAATCCCCCTCCCTCGAGCAGCCGGTG
>JAKUTA010000314.1 GCA_022447885.1 Candidatus Poseidoniales archaeon
CGGGCGATGGGGCTCTATGTGGGGCTGCAGATGGACCTCGCGGAACATGGCGAGGGAGAGGAACAGGAGCGGGCAGAACGGCTGGTCGCCTTGCTGACTCCGATGGTCAAGGCACATTTCTCCGATGTCGGCGCAGAGACCGCCGATGAGTGCATCCAGGTTCTGGGAGGGGCTGGCTACATCCGCGAGTCGGGTGTGGAGCAGTACTTCCGTGATGTGCGAATCGCACGAATCTGGGAAGGAACCAACGGAATCCAAGCACTCGATCTCGTTGGACGAAAACTGCCGATGCAGATGGGGCGGGCGCTGCGCGACCTGCTCTGGCCGATTCTCGAGTTCATCGAAGAGCACAGGGACAATCCGGACATGGCCCCATTCACAAAGCCCCTCTACCAGGGTGTGCGTGGCCTGCAGCAACTGACACTGTTGCTGATGAGCGAGGGGATGGCCAACCCCTACTTCCTGGCGGCGGGAGCGACCGAGTACACCCGCTACTTCAGCAACATCATTCTCGCTTGGCTGTGGGCGCAGATAGTGCTCATCTGCCTTCCCAAGCAGGATGAGAGCCCGTTCCATGCGGCGAAGATCGCTTCGGCGAAGGTCTTCTTCGATCGAATCTACCCTGAGACCATCGCACTCGCTGCCAAAGTGCAGGCGGGTCACCGTTCACTGATGGACTATCCCGTGGAGATGATGTGATGTCGGTCACCAACAGGTCAACGCATTCGCGTGAACCGATCCCCTACCGCAAAGCCGGCGCAGCCGCATATTCATCCTCCCTGTCATACCAAGACCACAGCACGCTCGCCGTAATCGCCACCGGTGCGCTCGGTCTGATGCTGCTCTGGTGGGTGGTTCCAGAGTTCGCCTGGTCCGGCTGGGCATGGGCCGGTATCGCGCTGACCCTCGGATACGCCGCCATCCGCGGACATGAGAAACTGGTGCGCTGGCGAGTGCTCACCTCACCACCGCTGATGCCCGAGCGGGTCGGCCATCCAGATTGGACCTGGTTTCGCTACACCGGATGGGGCGGCGACAGACTTCCCGCCTACCTGCTCGAATCGGAGAGCAAGTCGAGTGAACTCGTGCTGGGCCTGCATGGTTGGGGCTCCTGCGCCGGCCGCATCGAGCAGCGCATGCTGCACATGCACGATCAGGGCATGCATGTCCTCGCCCCCGACATGCGCGGACACGGCTCGGCCGGGCTGCGCGAGGAGTGGACCGGATTGAAGATGCTCGCCGACATCGAACTGCTGCTCGACAGCTTCCAGGCTGACGCCGAGCGTCTCGGCGTCGAACGCATCCACATCTACGGGCACAGCATGGGCGGATTCCTCGCCTTGCGTCTGGCCTCCCATCAGTCCGGTTGGTGGAAGGGGATGGTCGGCTCGGCGATACTCGAGTCGCCGGTCACCTCGTTCCCGCTGCTCATCAAGATAATCCACCCCGGGCCGCTCGGCAGACTCCTGCTCCCATTGACCCGCAAGGCGATTCGGAACGAGTACGAACGTATCCATCCCGACCTGAACGTGCGCTGGGATGGCGCTCAGGTACCGAACTGGGGCATTCCCGACCTGCCGGTGCTGGTCCTGCAGGCCGGTGGCGACAAGCGAATCGGTAACTCCCATCTCAATAGACTCACTCCGCATCTGCCCGCCGATGCCGTGGTGCAGGTGCTGACCACGCTGGACCACTCATCGGTATCCGATTCCCCCGAACGACGAGA
>JAKUTA010000315.1 GCA_022447885.1 Candidatus Poseidoniales archaeon
TGCCCTACCGTCTGACTCATAAAGGGGGAGTCGGTCGCCGGCTCGCCCCGTAGGGGCGGGTGAATCTCAATGGAAGATGGTGCCATCGTCTACATCGACTACGACCTGTTCATCGTTGACACAGGCGACCTGATCGAGACCACTCGCAGCGAGGTCGCCAAGGAGCACGACCAGCTCGACGAGAACAAGACCTACGAGCCACTCATCGTGACCGTGGGCGAGAACTCGTTGATCGCAGGATTCGAGAACCATCTCAAGGAGGCGGAGGCGGACACCGACTACGAACTGGACATCCCTCCAGAAGAAGCCTATGGTGAACGGGACGCCAACGCGGTCGAGACGTTCAGCGAGGGGAAGCTCGCCATGCTGATCGGGGGAAAGGAGGTCGAGAACCTGCGTGTCGGCGGGCCGGTCACGGTCGAGGGCAAACAGGGCACCATCAAGATGTTCGCTGCCGGCCGCGCGCGCGTCGACTTCAACCACCCGCTGGCAGGGCGCACCCTGCACTACGACTACCGCATCACCAAGGTGGTGGAGGACCGTGAGGAGAAGGTGCACACCATTCTCAAGATGAACACCCGCTTGGAGGAGGGCTTCGAGGTGGAGTTCGACGGCGACGACGTGAGCATCACCATTCCGGAGTTCCTCGGCTACGACCAGAACTGGGGCATGGCAAAGTTCGCCATCATCCGCGCCCTGCACGACAACGTCGGCGTGGGCACCATCCGCTTCATCGAGGAGCACAAGAAGCGTGAGGTCGGTGAACTCGACGAAGAGCACGAGCATGAGCATGAACACGAAGGTGAGCATGCGCACGGCGAAGAGGAATGAACCTCCGCGGTGTAGGGTGAATCGCTATCAGCGACGGCCGGACGTGCTCATGCGTGAGTGCTGAGGAAGCGGCTGCCGAGGCGGCCGAGGAAGGGTCCGAGGAGAGTGGCGAGCCGCCGCTCCCCGACGACCGGTTCAGCACATTCGAGCTGGCCGCGCACGCGGTGCTGCTGACAGCGGTCGCACTGCCGGCGCTCGCCTACCTGCTCGCCATGTTCGCTGGCTGGCCGCTGCTCTGGGATCGCATCGTCGTGGACATCGTCGCCCCCGTCATCGGCGAGGCCGGCGGAGACTCGGACTACAACCTGCTGGACACCGTGGTCTACGCCCTGTTGCTCGCCTCGTTCGTGTTCGCCCTGTCCGCCTGGCTGCGCCGAGCCGGGCTGCCTGCTCACGAGCGCACCCTGTTCGTGTTCCTGCCGTGGGTGGTGTGGGCGGCGATGGTCGAGGTCTCCGAGGATGCGGGCCTCATCTCCGCATCCATCCAGACGTTGTTCGTCTCGCCGCTGATCCACTTCCAGACCGCCTTCTGGGTGGTCCTCTCAGGGGGGCTGGCGTACCACCTGACCCGGGATTCCGACAGTGAGCGGACTTCGGAGATTTGTCTCAGGGTGGCCGTCGGGGTGATGGTGCTGCATCTGCTGTTCCTGCATGACCTCTCGGGCGAGGGGGCGTTCGACCTGCTGGCCGGCTCGGTGGGGATCCTCACCATCTTGGCTTCCCTCCCTATCATCCGGTTCCGCCGATTGGTCTCCCATTGGTCAGGTGTGGAGCAGGGTGTGTTCCTCTCCGGGTTGACGTCGGTGGCGCTCGCCTTCGGGGTGCTCGGGCGCTTCGGGCTCGAACGGGCGGCGGAGGGCGACCCGGCGGTCCTCTGG
>JAKUTA010000316.1 GCA_022447885.1 Candidatus Poseidoniales archaeon
CCTTGAAACCGCCCCCCAGGTTGACAGTCGTCACCTCGGGCAGCTGAGCGGCGATCCCCAGGCTCAGGTGCGCGCACCGCTGCCACACCTCCGGGTCGCTGCCCGAGCCGATGTGGCTGTGAAGTAGCTCGATGTGGAGGTCGTATTCGGACTGCAGACTAAGTACCTGATCCAGATGGGTATGCCAGATACCAAAGCTTGCGGAAGGCCCCCCCACATTGGTGCGGTTGCTGTGCCCCGATCCGAGTCCCGGGTTCATTCTAACCCCCACCCGACCCTCGGGGTGGAGGCGGCCCAGCTGCTCCAGCTGGTGCAGCGAGCAGGCGTTGACGCCGACGCCCAGATCGAGAAGATGCTCCAGGTCGGCTGGAAGCTCCTGGGCTGTCAGGAGGATGTGCTCGGGTGGGATCCCGGTCCGCAGAGCTCTGTGCACCTCGAAGCCACTGCTGGCATCGACGTGCAGTCCCTGGCGGTAGAGGACTTGGAGTACGGCGGCGCTAGGACAGGCTTTCATTGCGTAGCGCGCTGTCAGCCCATAGGGGTTTGGGAAGCCCAGGGCCACCTGCGCTTGTCGCTCCAGCAAGAGCTGGTCGTACACGAAGGTCGGGGTTCCGAATTCCGTCTGGATCGCCCACGCCTGTTCGGCGGTGAGGAAGGTGTTTTCGCTGATCTCGGACATGGCCGTATCTTGCTATTTTTTCATATAGTTGGTAGCTTTATCGGGCTTCAATAATAGGCCTGTCTCCCACGCCTCGTCAAGTGTTTGGCGTCAAGTGTTAGGCGGCAAGTGTGAGCACGGGTGACACGCCGCTGCTCCGAGAGCCCACCCAGTACCAATGACCTGTATTCTCGGCATATCCGCCTTCTACCACGACAGCGCCGCCTGCCTGGTGCGGGACGGCGAGATCGTCGCCGCCGCTCAGGAGGAGCGCTTTACGCGGATCAAGCACGATCCGGCCTTTCCGTCCAAGGCGGTGGCCTACTGCCTGGCCGAAGGCGGCCTTAGTGCCAGCGAGCTGGATTGCGTCGGCTTCTACGACAAGCCCCTGCTCACCTTCGAGCGCCTGCTGGAAACGCACCTGGTCACCGCTCCCCGGGGCATCCGTCTGTTCTGGAAATCCATGCCCGTGTGGCTGAAGAGAAAGCTGTGGATCCCCCAGCTTATCCACAAGGAGCTGGGCCGCGAGGTCAAGGTCCTGTTCGGCGACCACCACGAATCGCACGCGGCCAGCGCCTTCTACCCCTCCCCTTTCGACGAGGCGGCTATTCTGACGCTGGACGGCGTCGGCGAGTGGACGACGACGAGCTACGGATACGGGACAGGAGCGCAGATTCACACCCTGGCGGACCTGAAGTTCCCCCACTCTCTGGGCTTGCTGTACACCGCCTTCACCTATTTCACCGGCTTCAAGCCAAATTCCGGTGAGTACAAGCTGATGGGGCTGGCCCCTTACGGAGAACCCCGCTACGTCGACCGTCTCTTCGAAGAGGTCATCGACCTGCGGGAGGACGGTTCCTTTCGCCTGAACATGCGCTACTTCAACTATCTGTCCGGGCTGACCATGACTTCAGGTCCAATGGAGGAGACCCTCGACGGGCCGGCGCGGAAGCCGGAGTCGCCCCTCACGCAGCGGGAGATGGACATCGCGCGCTCGTGCCAGGTCGTGACCGAGGAGATGATCTTGCGCATGGCCAGG
>JAKUTA010000317.1 GCA_022447885.1 Candidatus Poseidoniales archaeon
GCAAGCCGTGGAAGGAGTACAAGGGAGAGACAGGGTTGTTCCTCGTGCAGAACCTGCATCGCTACTTCCTGTATGCGGCGATAGTCTACCTTCCCATCCTGTCCTGGGACGTCTGGCAATCGGTCAACTTCCACGAAGCGGATGGCACTCACTGCTGGGGGGCCTCGGTGGGCACGCTGGTAATCGCACTCAACGTGATCCTGCTCGCGGGATACACGTTCGGCTGTCACGCCTTCCGCCACCTCGTCGGCGGGGGCGCCAACGACTGGACCGGGTCTGGTGTGGCTCGACTGCGCCATCGATTGTGGCTGATGTCGACCTGGTTCAATGAGAAGCACAAGGAATGGGCGCTCTACTCGCTGTTCTGGGTGATGTTCGCCGATCTCTACGTCTACGGTGCCACCATGGGTTGGTGGACTGACTGGGTGTTCTGGGGAGGCATCACATGAGCGACTTCGAGACGCATCAGTTCGATGTGGTGGTCATCGGCGCTGGCGGGGCTGGCCTGCGGGCGGCCATCGAAGCGACCCGCGCCGGGGCATCGGTGGCGGTCGTCTGCAAGTCGATGCTCGGCAAGGCGCACACCGTGATGGCCGAAGGAGGCGCGGCAGCCGCGCTCGCCAACGCTGACCCCCGCGACTCGTGGCAGACCCACTTCCGTGACACGATGAAGGGAGGCAAGTACCTGAACGACTGGCGCATGGCGGAGATCCACGCGAGGGAGTCACCTGAGCGCATCCGCGAACTCGAGCAATGGGGGGCGATCTTCGATCGCACTCCCGACGGGCTGACCAACCAGCGTAACTTCGGTGGTCACACCTATCCTCGTCTGGCGCACATCGGGGACGCCACCGGCCTGGAGTTGATCCGTACCCTGCAACAGCGGGGCATCCACTCGGGAATGGAGGTGTTCATGGAGTACACAGTCAGGCGCCTGTTCACCGACGATGGACGCATCTCCGGCTGCTTCGCCTACAATCGCGCAGACGGCACGCTGCACGTGTTCAACGCCAAGACGATCGTGCTCGCCACGGGCGGCATCACCCGCTGCTGGGCGATCTGCTCCGGTTCCTGGGAATACACGGGAGAGGGGCACGCGCTCGCCTACTGGGTTGGAGCGGAGATGGGGGACATGGAGTTCCTCCAGTTCCACCCGACGGGAATGATCTGGCCAACGTCGGTCAAGGGCATCCTCGTCACGGAGGGTGTGCGCGGTGAGGGAGGAGTCCTGCGCAACAGCGAGGGTGAGCGGTTCATGTTCAACTACGTCCCGGAGATGTATGCCTCTGAGTTCGCCGACACCGAGGATGAAGCGATGCAATGGGTCGAGGAGGTCGTGTCCGGACAGCAGGCGACCGTTCGTCGGCCGCCCGAACTGCTGACGCGCGATGTGGTCGCCAAGGCGATCAACTCCGAGCGGGAGGCCGGAAGGGGTTCCGAGCACGGCGGCGTCTTCCTCGACATCTCGTGGCAGGACTCCGACCACGTCAGGAAGAAGCTCCCTGGAATGTACCATCAGTTCATGGAACTCGCATCCGTAGACATCACCGAGGAGCCGATGGAGGTCGGACCGACCGCCCACTACGTCATGGGCGGAGTCAAGGTGAACCCCGAAACGCAGGAATCCAGCGTCCCTGGACTGTACGCCGCTGGCGAGGCGGCCACCGGGATGCACGGTGCCAATCGCCTCGG
>JAKUTA010000318.1 GCA_022447885.1 Candidatus Poseidoniales archaeon
ATCTGATCAACTGCTGCGGGCCCTCGGTCCGACAGCATCACATCTGGCGACTGGCGTGATCCTGCTGGCTGCTGCGCAGTCAATGCGCGAGGGCACATTTTCCGTCGGCGACCTGGCCCTGTTTGTCAGCTACATCGCTCCCGGCGAGTCGGCGGTGGTCGGACTGGTGGGCTTCGTCGGGAGTCTGTTGGCGACCTACCGTCAAGGCGAGGTCGCACTGGAGCGTCTGTTCGAGATCGTGCCTGAAGGATCCGAGGAGGAACTGGGTGAAGTGGGTCCGATACGTCTCTGGGGTGAGCTACCAGCAGTGCCGTTCGTGCCCAAGAACCATGAACACCGACTCGACCGACTGACGGTACGAGGCCTTGGCTGTCGTCATGCGGACACAGGTCGGGGCGTCACAGGGATCGACCTGGAACTTCACAGGGGTTCGTTCACGGTCGTCACCGGGCAGGTGGCGAGCGGCAAGACGACGCTGCGCGACAACATCCTGATGGGGTTGCCGGAGGAGGCGGTCGATCTGGGCTCCGCACTACGTGATGCGGTGTTAGAAAAGGATATCGGGCGCTTGGAGTTGGGGCTGGAGACGCTGGTAGGCCCGCGCGGGATGCGGTTGTCGGGTGGGCAGGTGCAGCGCGTGGCGGCGGCGCGGATGTACGTGCGCGATCCGGAGCTGCTGGTTTTCGACGACCTCTCGAGCGCCTCGACGTGGAGACCGAGCGCCAACTGTGGGAGCGACTGTCCAAGCGCGGTGAGGCCACGTATCTGGTCGTCTCGCATCGCGAGGCGGCGTTGAGGCGGGCGGACCGGATCGTGGTGCTCGCGAATGGCCGGGTGATCGACGCGGGCAGGCTGGATGAGTTGCTAGCCCGTTGCGACGAGATGCGCCGGCTGTGGCGGGGGGTGGCGAGCTAGCTAATAGAGCTACACGGAGGATGGGGGAACGCCTCCTCAGGTGCTCCCAGTAAGTGCTGCTCAATGCGGTTCCTCTCATTTAGCCGCTACTTGTCTCTTGGCAGGGCGTGCGCACTCACCTATTGCCGGTGCAAGCAGTGCATTGACGGTGGTTCGCAGTTTTGCTAACGTAAAGACGTGATGAGGACCGGACACGATCGAGTAAAATGAGAAAGGCCAGAAAGAGGGGCACTACCCTTGACGAGTACATCGAGGAGCGTAAGAAGTACGACCCCGAGTTCGCCGATGGGTTTGACGAAGGACTACGACCATTCCAGGTAAGCCTGATGCTTAAGATGGCTCGGAAAGAATCGAAGATGACGCAGACCGAAGTCGCGGAGAGGATGGGCACGACGAAATCTGTCATCTCCCGGCTCGAAAACAGGGCCGAAGGCATGACGGTGGGGACGTTGCTCAAGTTCCTGGATGCTGTTGGGAAGGAAATGCGAATCGCCTGAATTGGTACGGGCGCCGACGACACGGTCCCACGTGGTTTGGAGCGCACAGATCAGGATCCGTATTATGCCCAAGATCGACCTCCCACCAGCACAGATCGTATCTGGTGACGCCAGGATCGCGACGCTCCTCGACGCCGAGGGTACGTTTGTTCAGCCCGCCTACTCCTGCCGTCTCGATGGCTTTGTCAACGACAGCTTCACCGAGTACGCCAATCCCTCCGTCTACCGGCCCGCCTCGGTTTGCCGGGCGAGGCTGGTCAGCACCATCCAGTAT
>JAKUTA010000319.1 GCA_022447885.1 Candidatus Poseidoniales archaeon
CGCAGATGCGCCGTGTGCGTTGTGTGCCACCGAGTCCAGGGTAGATGCCGATGCTCGTCTCCGGGAAGCGGAACGTGGTGCGCCGGGTGCCCACCCTGTAGTCGCAGGCGAGCGCGAGTTCGAGCCCGCCCCCGAGAGCGAGGCCGGTGGTGAGCGCGATGGTCGTCTTGGGTGAGTCCTCCAGCAGATTCAGCACTCGATGTCCTTCGACCGTGAACGCGTGGATGTCGTCGATTGCGTCAGCGCGGATCTTGTCGACGAAGAACTTCACGTCGGCGCCGGCGACGAACGCCTTGCCCGCACCTTCGAGCACGATCGTGTGCACATCATCCCGACCGTTGATGTCCTCCAGTGCCTCACCGAGTTGGGCGATCACCGTCTCATTGAGCGCGTTCATCGCTTCTGGCCGATTGAGTCTGACAGTCGCGATTCCGTCGTTCACCTCGGTGTCGATGAACGAGAATGAAAATGGCTGGCCGGTCTCGGCTTGTTCAGCGAGCAGGTCCGGAAGTTGGAATCCCGCAAGATCGGCGTAGTCGCTTGCCAACCGGTGAGCCTCGGTGATGCCGATGCGGTTCATCAGCTCGAACGGGCCGCCCGCCCAGCGCAATCCGACCTTGGCCCCACGGTCGACGTCCTCCATGGAGCACACCTGCTCAGCGACGATCTGCGAGCAGACCGCGAACACCTGTCCCAGCAGTCGTTCGGAGATGACGGTTGCAGTTGCATCGTCACATTCGGTCTCCTCGCCGATCTCCCACATCTCACCAGCCTCGACCAGCGCGCGCAGACTGGCCGCACCCGTGAACCGGGGGCAGTCGAGTTGCTCGGCGAGGTAGTCGTTGGCGTGCAGCGCGATCGGTGGCCCGGTGAGATTCATCAGCGCGAACGGACCCATGCCGGCGCGGGTGGCCTTGGCGGCGACGGCGTCGATCTGGGCGGTTGAGGCGATGCCCTCATCGAGCAGCAGGCAGGCCTCGTTGAGGTAGGGGACGAAGAAGCGGTTGACGACGAATCCAGGGCGGTCGGCACACACGATGACCACCTTTCCCAGCGTCTTGCAATACTGTACCGTGCGCGCGAGGGTCTCAGCACTGGTCGACTCGGCGGGGATGACCTCGACGAGACGATTCTTGGCTGGGTGGTAGAAGAAGTGCAGCCCGATGAAGCGGTTCGGACGTCCGGCGGCCATCGCCAGGTCGTTCACTGAGAGGGAGGATGTGTTGGATGCGAAGATGGTGGCGGCTCCGCACACCTCGTCCAAGGTTCCGAAGACGTTCTTCTTGATGTCGAAGTCCTCGAACACGGCCTCGATCACCAGGTCGGTGTCCGGGTCAACGTTCTCCGTTCCAACCACACTGGTGATGCGCGCCTGTATCGCTTCCACCTGCTCAGGCCTGAAGATACGCCGCGCGACTGCTTCCGAGAGGAAGTCTGAGATGGTCTGCTCGCCGCGCTCCACCCACTGCTGCTCACGGTCCACCATCTGGACGTCGAATTCCTCCTGTGCGCTCTTCTGCGCGATGCCGCTGCCCATGTTGCCGGCACCGATGATGGCGACGCTCTGGACCGGCTTCATGGGCGACTCTGGTAGCGTCTGGCCCATCAAATGAACGGCACAACGGTATTACTCACCCATACGCTCGGGGGGGCTGATGGGCGAGCGAGAGGACGGCATCGGCAT
>JAKUTA010000032.1 GCA_022447885.1 Candidatus Poseidoniales archaeon
CCGCGCACGAAGAGGAAATCAGCACCGTCTCGGTGTTCAATGACCAACTCTACGGAAGTGCGAGTTTCGTCCAACGTGGGAAAGGTACGCGACTGAGCATGGTCGGCATCCAGAACCACTCAAACCCCAAAATAAGGCTGCTCACCTGGCTGGAGATGGCGAAGCGCGGCTACTGGTTCTTCAGCTGGTCGAAGGGTTTCGTCTGCACTGGAGTCGAACCTGCCCCACCTGTCGAGTGGCTTGCAGAAGCGCTGCGCGGCGCGCCTGTGGAATTCACCGAACCGGAGGGCGGCGGGGCAGGCCTGTGGGTGAGCAAGGGGATGGATGTGGATGCGGTCGGCTCTGTCGGAACCGACCACCTGCTGTTGAAATTCACCAACGGGATCGACATCGCGCTGGCGCTCTCCGACCTGCGCTCGCTCAAGGATTCCTTCGTCATATCCGCTGCGGCGACGATGGTGCCCACCAATGGCCTAGGTAGTCTGTTGCAGGCGGAGATCCACTGCGCACCGGAAGGATTCGAGGGCGACATCCCAGATGCTGCCAGCGAGGCGATGGGAGCGGTTGTTGACCGCTGGCTCGGCCTCAATCTGGAAGACGGGGTGCTGGCCGCGGACATCCACGACGCGTTCGCCACCCAGTTGACGGATGGCTACCTCATCGGGCGGCGTTACTTCCCTGCCGATGCCGGTGCCGAGTTCATCGAGGAACTACAGGGAGGTACGCTGGAGAAGGAAGCGGTCGAGGCCCTGCTCGATGTGCTCGAGGACGGGATACGCGTCGATGCCAGCGGTGAAGGACATACGCTCGCCTCTTCGCTGGTGAGGCTGGAGACCGGTACCGCCAATTCACTGCTGACCGCCACCTGGGACGAATATGGGCTCGATCTGCTGGAATCCCTGTTCGACATCACTGGTGACGAGGCAGAGCGGATACAGTCCAAGCAGGCACGCGGACGGGGATTCGGTAACTTCCTGCGCCGGCTCGACGAGCAGCAGAGCGGAGTGCGCAAGCAGCGTAAGTTCCCTTGGCGCGAGGGGGTGCTGCCGACCCCGCTCGACTTCGCCGACCAACTGGTGAGACGGGGACGCATCGACGGGTTGGGTCCGACTATCAGCATGGCGCGCAAGGCGAGCAGGGATGTCGACCTGGCGATGGGCTGGGCGTGGCTGGTGGTGCACGGCAAGGGCGAAGGCGAGGCGTGGCACTTCGAGCCCGACACCCGCGACAAGGGTGGCGACTGGGCGCCGCCGCTGGAACGATTGTGGGAAGCCGCTGAACAACTCCTGGAAGATGATGATGGAGTGTCTGGCTACATCGAGGCGATGGAAGGATTGCGCCGAGCGACCGGCACGATTGCAGAGTTGCCCGAGCCGTGATTAGTCAACCGAGCGCGCGCTCGAGGTCGGCCCACAAGTCCACGGCGTCCTCGATGCCGACTGAGAGGCGGACGAGCCCGGGGGTCACACCCACCTCCAGACGTCGTTCCTCAGGAGTGGCGGCATGGGTCATCGACCAAGGGTGGTTGATCATCGAAGAGACGCTGCCGAGGCTCTCGGCAATCGGGAACAGACGAGATGCTGCCGCGAAGCGGCGGGCCCCCTCCTCGCCTCCCTCCACTTCAAGCGAGATCATCCCACCATAGCGTCGCATCTGTCGCTTTGCCACTTCATGGCCGGGATGATCGGGGAGTCCGGGATAGAGCAGCTTGGTCACGGCCGGATGCTCGGCCAGCCGCTCGGCGAGGAATTCGGCATTGTCGCAGTGCCGCTCCATGCGCAGAGCGAGAGTGCGGATGCCACGCAGCGTGAGGAAGCAGTCCAAGGGCCCCGGTACGGCTCCGATGGTGTTCTGCAGGAACGCAAGCCGCTCCGCCAACTCAACGTCGCGTACGATGATGCAGCCGCCGATCACATCCGAATGACCAGAGATGTACTTCGTCGTCGAGTGCACGACGATGTCCGCACCCAGATCGAGGGGGCGCTGCAGCAGCGGTGAGGCGAACGTGTTGTCGACCACCGCCAGCCAGCCACGCGCGTGTGCCTTGCCGGCGAGCGCGCTGATGTCGTGGATGTTCAGCAACGGATTGGTCGGCGTCTCCAACCAGAGCATCTTCGTGTTCTCCTGCGCCAACTCCTCGAGATCTCCTTCACCGAGGAAGGAGTAGGTCGTCTCGACGCCGAACCGGGAGAGCACGTCATCGAACAGACGCCCCGTACCACCGTAGAGATCGGAGGCCGCGAGGATATGGTCACCCGCCTTGAGCAACTGCGTTATCGCCGAGATGGCTGCCATGCCGCTGCCGAAGGCGATGCCGTGTGCCGGCTCTCCTGGAGATTCGAGTTCGGCGATCGCCGCCTCGAGCGCCTCACGCGTCGGGTTCTGCGTGCGCGAGTACTCGTACCCGCTGTGCTCGGCGAAGTCACTCTGCACATAGGTGGCCGTCTGGAAGATGGGCTCGACCTTGGCACCGGTCACCTGCTCTGGTGAGGAGCCGGCGTGCACAGAGCGGGTGGAGTCGCCGATGTCGTCAAATCCCTCGTCGTCATCCATGCGCATCACTCCCAGTCATCCGGCTCGAACCCGTTGTCTCGGAGCCAGTCATCGTTGAACATCTTGCTGAGATAAGGATTGCCAGCATCGGGTAGGATGACCACCAGTCTGGCGGGCTCGCCGCGAGCGTCGGCCTCTCTGGCAACCTGCTCGGCCACCGCCAGTGCTGCCCCCGACGAACCACCGCAGAACAGACCCTCGCTGCGAGCAAGTCTACGTGCAGCTCGGAAGCAGGTCTCGTCATCGACCTGGATGATCTCGTCGATGGTCGAGAAGTCGGTAGCAGCGGGAATGAAATCCTCTCCGAAACCTTCCACTTTGTAGGTGTGCGGCTCCCCTAGAGTTCCTTCATCGAACCACTGCTTGAGAATGGAGCCGACAGCATCGACGCCGATGTTTCGAGGGGCTGGCGTACCATCCCTTTCCGCGAGTTCGGCAAAAGCACGAGCGCATCCGGTGATCGTCCCTCCAGTGCCCATGGTGGCGATGAAATGGGTGAATTCACCCCCTGTCTGTGCCCAGATCTCGGGCCCAGTTTGCAGTTCGTGAGCCAGTGGATTGGCCATGTGTGAATACTGGTCTGGATACCAGGCACCCTCTATCTCGCGGGCAAGCCGCGCGGCCACTTCGTAGTACGAGCGCGGGTCTTCCTTGTCAACCGCAGTGGGGCAGACGTGAACGTCAGCACCAATCGCCCGCAGAAGATCTATCTTTTCGTTCGACATCTTATCTGGAATCGTGAATATACAACGATATCCGCGCTGGGCGGCGACCATTGCCAGTCCGATGCCCGTGTTGCCGCTCGTCGCCTCGACGATGGTTCCTCCCTCCTTGAGCAGGCCTTCGGCCTCGCCGTCGAGCACCATCTGCAGGGCGATCCTGTCCTTGATCGAGCCGCCGGGATTACACCGCTCCAGTTTGGCCCAGATCTCTGAATCGCCGATGTCCGGGGCATATGAGTTGAGACGGATGAGAGGGGTGTTCCCGATCGCTTGGACAGCGTCAGCGTGCGCCCCCTGAGATGGGTCCATGGGCCACCGCTCGGGAGTTTTCGCTATCATGGTTCGCCCGCGGGCGAGGGTGCGTGCGCGACTGCTCTCAGTCGAGTGTGTGGTAGCCGTAGACCCAGTGACTGCGATACTCGGAATCCGACGCTGTGCCGGCCTCGCGCATGTTCGCGAGCACGGATGCTATCGCGCTGCGCACCGCTCGGTCACGCTCCTCGCCCTCGATGAGCGGGGCGGCTATCTCAGACAGCCGCGGGACGAGGATGAAGCGTTCCGAATCATCATTGGAGAAGCCGACGACGTGGTCGCTGATCTCAGTGGAGAACCCCGCGGACTCGAATGCATCCAGCATCACGTCGATGGAGAACGGTTCGGGGAATATGCGGTCGACGCGGCGCTCGGCTCGATGCGCATCGGTCTCCCCCATCTCGGAGAGCAGTGCCTGTCGTGCGGAGTCGTCTCTCAGGAGCTCGCGCACCGCGCGGTACGGGTCGTGGAGCAGGGATGCGTCGGCTGGCAGCATGTCGCTGTCGACATCGCCGCTGTCCCACACGAACACGCCGCCTTCAGCCAAAGAACCAGCGAACTGAACGCCTAGGTCTGGAAGTGCTTTTGTCGGCACGAGGTGCAGGGTGGAGGATGAGAGGATCACGTCCACCTTGCGCCCATCGAGCATCTCTTCCAATCGATGGAAACGCGGTTTGCCCTCCTCGTTGGTGAACATCGAGAACACGAAATGCACGTCATCCCGGTGGCCGAGCAGTTCTCTCGCCTTGCCGAACCAGGAGACCAGCGGGTCGACCAGCACCAACTCGATGGAGAGGTTGGCGGCGTCGGTGAGTTTCAGCAGTTCGATGGCGGACCCGCCCGTACCCGCTCCATAATCCACAACCAGTGAGCCTTGCTGGATATGTGGCATCGCCAACTCCAGCAGGTGGGCCACTGAGTCCTTGTGCCAGCCGGCCGGCCGGTCGACATCGCCGTCGAGATAGAGTGCTCGATGGTATGATTCGCCATCGGCGACCTCGGCGGGAGTGAGGCTCCCCGGCCTCCATCCTGTAGCCATTGGTCGCCTCCGCGGTCACATCACGGATAGCCCTTCGGGGGGTCCGAACCGCTCAGTTCCACCCCGCTCGCGCCTGCGCCTCCTCCAGCGTACGAGCAGCATGACCGCAAGCCCGAGCATCCCTGTGACCACCACGAGGGCGAGGACCGGCAGGAACACCGCGAGGAGCGAGCAGGCGAGACAAGCGCCCGCCTCTCCGGTTGATACCAATGGATTGGCGAGCCCACCGGCGATCGACTACTCGGTATCCCGTGCCATCGAAGACATGATCGTCGATACATTGGCGCGGGATCGTCAGGTGCTGATGACGCTGCCCGAGGGGGATGTGGCGAGGATGTTGGAGAGGGAAGGAGTTCTGGAGGCGTTGCCGAGGGCTAATGTGCATCCGGACAGGGCAGGGGCTCTCAAGCATGCGGGGGAGATTATCGCACTTTTGAATACTGGGTCTACCGGTCGGCTCGGGGACTGAGGGTGGCGGCTTGGACTGGCGCGCATCAATATAGTACCTGTGACCAGCCGGCCCGGTAGGGTGGCTCAGGAAACCAGAGGAGAGACCCGTGATATTGAAGCAGTACTACCTGGGGTGCCTCGCACACGCGTCCTACCTGATCGGTGACGCAGACAGCGGTCGCGCTGCCGTCGTCGATCCGCAGCGAGACATCGACCAATATCTCGATGATGCCGAAGCAGCCGGCCTGACCATCGAAGCGGTATTCTTGAGTCACTTTCACGCCGATTTTCTGGCCGGCCATCTCGAGCTGAGAGATCGCGTTGGCGCCGCAATCTATCTGGGTGCCAGGGCGCAAGCGGAGTATGAGTTCACCGCCATGGATGATGGTCAAGTGTTGGAGTTGGGGAGTGTGAGACTGCAGGTACTGTCGACGCCCGGTCACTCACCGGAATCGATATGCCTCCTGGTGTTCGATGGGGATGCGAACAAGACCCCTCATGCCGTGCTGACAGGTGACACCTTGTTTATCGGCGACGTCGGCCGGCCTGATCTGAGGGCATCGCTGGGGTGGACGGCCGAGGAATTGGGCGCTCTGCTCTACGACAGCATCCACGACAAGCTGCTGACGCTACCCGATGACACCCTGGTGTACCCAGCCCACGGCGCCGGCTCTCTGTGCGGTAAGAACATGAGCGAGGACACGGTGTCGACGATCGGGATCCAGCGGCAGTACAACTACGCGCTGCAGCCAATGACTTCGGAGGAGTTCATCCGCATTGTGTGCGCGGATCAGCCGGATACACCCGACTATTTCACCTACAATGCCATCCTCAATACGAAACAGCACCCGACGTTGGAGGCCGCGCTCAGCCATGGCTTGAAGCCACTGACGATTGAGCAGGTCGATGAGCAGGCGGTTGCCGGTGCTCAACTTTTAGACACGCGCGAACCAGCAGATTTCGCCGGGGCACACCTGGTGGGGTGCCTGAACGTCGGACTGCAGGGCAAGTACGCGACCTGGGCCGGCACGCTGCTCAACACCGACGATTCGATTGTTCTGATTGCCGAGAGGGGACGTGAAGAGGAGGCTGCCATCAGACTCGGTCGCATCGGCTTCGACAATGTAGCCGGCTTTCTGGATGGGGGCATGGAAGCGCTGGAAACCCGTCCAGACCTGGTGCGCCGGGTGGAGCGCATCACGGCGGGGTCGCTGAATGAAAAGCTAAGTGCTGAGTCCTCGACCATCATCGACGTGCGCGGTCCAGGGGAATTTTCCGAAGGGCACATTGCTGGCAGCATCAATGTTCCTCTGAACAAACTAGGAGAGTACCTCGAACAGGGGATCGAGGGCGAGCTCGTCGTGCACTGCGCCGGGGGGTATCGTTCGTCGATCGCGGCAAGTTTGATCATGCGCGAGTTGCCCGATGTCCCTGTGGCAGACCTCGTCGGTGGGCTCGAAGGGTGGGACGCCGCCGGACTACCGACTGTAAGGGAAGATGACTGACCAAACACCAAATATGAACTCGATGCACGCGAAGATTCTTCCTGCCTGGGCTCTGGGCGCGCTGCTCCTTATCGTGGCAACGATCTACTACGGCTCGGCCCAACTGGGTTTGCTGCTGGCCTTCCAGAAGACGAATGCGTCTCCGGTCTGGCCTCCTTCAGGCATCGCCGAGCCAAAGCATGTCTGAGCCGAGTTCCACCCATTCGAATCGGGCGGCGAGAGAGAGGATCAATGGAGGCAGGAAGATGCGGAATCCGCAGGCGGCCGCCAGCCCGATGCCGATGCTGAACGCGATGAGCGCCTGCCAGGCATCCATCCACTCACCCGGTCTGCTCCTCGACCCAATCAGCGTATCCGTCACTCGCTCCGGCGCGCCAATGCACCACCTGCGGCTCATCATAGGGGTGCGCGGCCACGAGCGCGGCCACCAGTTCCTGCAGCGATGACTCGGAAGTCTTCAGGCGCAGGCACCACTCCTGCTCGTCGCACAGTTCACCACGCCAGCGATAGGTCGAGCCGATACGGCGCTGCACACACGCGGCCAGACCTGCTTCCACGAGCAGCGTGGCGAAGGAGATGACCTGCTCCTCGTCCCACTCACCGGGAAGCGTGGTCTCGAGCAACACGATCTCGGCGGTCATGGCACATGCTGGGAGGCGATGTGGCATCAATCTGACCGACGCTGAGCGGGACTGCTGAGCCGAGAGAACGATTGAAGGCTTGCGGCCGACCGGCGGCAGACACACGAGGTGTCTCGGATGGCTGACTGGTGGACCGAGCCGATTGACTCTGGACCACTGCCGGAGGACGGCGGACGCTACGACATCATCGTCGTCGGAGGAGGACCTGGTGGGTCTGGTGCCGCCATGTACGCCAGCATGGCAGGACACCGGGTGCTGCTGCTCGAGAGGAGCGTGTTCCCCCGCCAGAAGTCCTGTGGTGATGCGGTCGGCGGCTCTGCCCTGATGCATGTGCAGGAGTTCGGGTGCAAGGACGAGGTAGAGGCGACTCCCTGCGGACAGGATTGCCGACCGCACTGCCGGCATGGTGATCCCACGACTCCAGTTCGACCACGTTCTGTTCAAGCGAGCGACCGAACTTGTGCGCGAGAACGGCGGAGCGGTGATCCAAGACTTCCCTGTGAGCGATGTGCACCTGGTAGGCAAGGGCGACGAACAGCGCATCATCGGTGTGTCAGGCATCGTCGGCGGTCGGCGCAGCGGTAACGAGGTGATGACCTTCACAGCACCCCTGACCATCGGAGCGGGAGGCTACAACTGCCCCGTCTCCCGCAAGATCACCGAGACTCATGGGGAGCCGATGCGCGATGACGACCATTACATCCCTGCCTACAGGGAGTACTGGGAGATGGAGTGTGGCAAGACCGGACCCATCGCACTGCAGTTCATCGGGGGTGAACTCGGTGGTGGATACTTCTGGATCTGCCCGGTGAGGGAGGGTCTGTGCAACGTGGGCATCGGGATGGTGCAGCGCGAGTTGAAGCAGCACAAGACCAAACTACGCGCCCTGCAGGCGCAGATAATTGCGGAGCATCCGAAGTTCAAGGTGCGGTTCGAATCCGCCAAGATGGTCGAAGGCAGCGGCATCGGCCACATGATTCCCTGCGGCTCTCCAAGAAAGCACCCCCCGAGTTATCAGCCAAGGAGGATCGCCATGGCAGGGGCGGGGTGCGTAGGAGACTCAGCTACCCTCGTCAATGCTTTTTCGGGCGAGGGGATCGACCCAGCGTTCGTGTCGGCGAAGACCTTGATCGCACACTTCGACCGCGACGAGCACGCGGATGGTTTCCCATCTGAGGCGGCGCACGACTATCAGGTGGAACTGTGGAAGCAGCTCGGCCCGGTGATGACGAACAGCTACAAGATGCAGAAACTGGTGAAGAAGAGGCGGTTGATGAACTGGTTCATGGGCAAGGCCAGCAAGGACGACAAGCGGGGCCGGATGATCAGGGATCAACTGGAACTGGCGGTCTCCTCGAAATCCGCTCAAGAGGACGTGGCAACTCCCTGGCAACTGATCAAACTGATGTTATTCTGAGGTGAGTGACTGATGGACGCATCACTCGATGGTGTCTTGACGGTGTTCTGCGACCTCGACGGCACCCTCTACCTCGGTGATGAGTTGATTCCCGGGGCACTGGAATTCCTCGAACGATGCGAGGCCCGCGGCATCCGTCGCTTCTTCCTGTCGAACAACTCGTCGCGCTCGGTCGAGCAGTATCTCGCCAAACTCCACGGGTTGGGCATACCCGCTGAAGCGGCTGACATCATGCTGTCGACCCACGACCTGATCGCTTGGCTCACCGATGAAGGGGTCAGTGACACCTACCTGGTTGGGACTGAGGGAATGCGTACCATGCTCGAAGGTGCTGGCATCGAAACGCGGGCCGAGGCACCCGAGTACGTCGTGCTCGGATACGACACCGAGATCACCTACGACAAACTCGCCACAGCTTCGATTCATCTGCACGCGGGCGTACCTTTGGTGGCCAGCCATCCGGACATCGTCTGCCCTTCGCCTGCTGGAGTTAGTGGAGAAGTGATCGGGATCCCAGACTCTGGTGCGTACATGGCGCTGTTTGAAGCAACCACAGGGGTGCGGCCGGTGCATGTCTGTGGAAAGCCGAACGCGGGAATGCTGTTGCACAAGGTGGTCGAACTGGGACTTGAGCCGAGTGAGTGTGCCATGATTGGCGACCGCCTGTACACCGATCTCGAGATGGCCGCGCGGGCGGGTGTGCGCGGGGTGCTGGTGCTCTCCGGAGAGGCGACTGCAGACGATGCTCGGGCAGCCCCTCAGAATCCTGACTTGGTTGTCAAGTCGGTTGATTCGCTGTTGCGCTGAGGTTGCCAATCTGCGGGGAAAGCCCAGCAGAGGGGCATTCATTGAAAAGTAGAACGCCGCACTGCTCTACTTCGTGAATCCTGCTTGGGGAGACATCGGAGCCGCCGAATGCGACCTCGCCTCCCTGCCAGAGGTGGAGGTGGTGCCGCGCCTGCCCAACAACGAGGAAGCGGTGCTCCGCCTAGCGGCGATGGGTGTGCTGTTCGACGAGGTGCTGCAGGAGGCGATGGCGGCATGCCCCCGCCAGCAGCACGCGCTCGAACAACCGTTGCTGGATGAGGTCGACCTGGAGGGTTCTGCACTGAAACTACCTTGGTGGCATGAAGGAAATTGTGCATTGATTCCTGGACACTACGAGACCGCGCAGGTGCTGCAACTGCTGAGGATGAGAGTGGGAGACAGGGTGCTGCTCCTGGGTCCGCGCGGAAACTACTGGACGGAACTGCTGGTGCGCATAGGTGCATCAGAACTGCTCGTCATCGAACCTGATGAGATGCGACGTGCCACACTGATCGCCCGCT